>CADBPH010000049.1 GCA_902796455.1 uncultured Bacteroidia bacterium | reverse complement strand
TTTTCTGATATGCAGACGATTGATTGGAACAGCCTGGGCTTTGATGCCTTCAGGACAAGGACCGTGGTCTTGTCGCATTACAAGGACGGTCAGTGGTCTCCCGTGGAATCGACTGAGACCTTTTCTTTCACCTTCGATCCTTTCGCACAGGTATTCCATTATGCGATTTCCTGTTTCGAAGGATTGAAAGCATTCCGGCAGCAGGACGGGCGCATCGCCCTTTTCCGGCCGGACCAGAATGCCGCCCGTCTGAAGAGAACGGCAGCGTATCTGGGGATGCCTTGTCCGGATGAGGAAATGTTCATCCGGATGTGCAAACTTTGCGTGGAGGGCAACATGGAATTCCTGCCGCCTTACGGGCACCGGGCCTCGATGTATATCCGCCCCTTGCTGGTGGGCATGCATCCGCAGATGCAGCTGGTGCCGTATCCCGAAGCGATTTTTGCCGTCATGTGCGCTCCTGTCGGATCGTATTATGGGGCCCACCTCCGCTCCTGCGCGGCCGTGATTCCGGGTAATTATGACCGTGCGGCTCCGAAGGGATCCGGCAGTTACAAGATCGGGGCGAATTACGCCTCGACGTTCAAGCCGTACAAGATCGCCCATGAGCAGGGTTATGCGGAATTGCTGTATCTGAATGCGGCGACTCGCGAGTATGTGGATGAATTCGGTTCGTCCAACTTCTTCGGCATCAAGGGGAACAAGTATGTGACTCCGCTCTCTGACAGTGTCTTGCCGTCCATCACGAACCTGTCGCTCCAGCAGGTGGCGGCAGATTTCGGCATGGTTGTGGAGAAACGGCCCATCCCGCTGGCGGAACTGGCTGAATTCGAGGAGGCTGCCGGATGCGGCACGGCGGTGGTAATCACGCCGATGTCGCATATCGATGTCAAGCCGGTCCTCGAAGAACCGGAGATCACGACGTCATTCCGTTTTGGAAAAGACGGGGAAGTCGGGCATGTCTGCTCACGGCTGTACCAGCGGATCACCGGAATCCAGAACGGAGAGCAGGAAGATGTGCACAACTGGTGCTGCTACCTGTAAACCTGTTCTTTCGTAAACTCGATGATTTTCCCGAACTTGCCGATCTCATCCATCGGCAAGTTCTTTTTATCGCCGACAATGATGTAACTCCGCGCTGCGGTCCGGAAGGACTGGTCATAGTAGCGGCGGAGGTCCTCCTGTGTGATACTGCCGAGATTCTCGATGACAGATCGCGTCGGATCCTCCTGATATCCTCTTATTTCCATGTTGCGGACCGTTTTTCCCAGGTCGCGGAAAGACGGGAATTTATTGTTGGCGGAGGCTTGCAGGGAACGGGTCGCTGCCCGGAGTCCCTTTTCCCGCAGCGGCATCGTATTCAGCAGCGAGTCAACGAGCTGCATGGCAGCAAGCGATTTGTCGGCTTGCGTGCCCAGGGAGGTATACAGCAGGGCGGATTCTCCGCGCTGGATGGGATCGGGCAGGGAAACGGCGCCGGATGCGCTGTAGGCCATCGCACGGAATTCCCGTACTTCCTGGAACATGAGGGAGAACATTCCGCCTCCGATGTATTCTCCGAGCAGCTCGGCCATGGCCTGCTCTTTCCCGGAGGCCGGTGCCCCACTCGTCTGGTAAGTCATGATCTGGGCCTGGCGGGAACCGGGCAGATTGTAGAAGAACACGGTCGGCTCGTCATAATGGCGGAGGCGGATATCCTTCCTGGCCGGTTTATTCCCGGGGCGCGAAAGATCCAGCCGGGAGCGCAGGGCATCGGTGACGGCTTCTTTCGGCAGAGAGCCGGAATAGAAGATGGTGTAGTCGCAATCCATCAATCCGGAGAAGGTCCGCATGAGCCCTTCCATGCCGAGTTTGTCCAGCTCCTTGACGGTCATCTGCGTGAGCAGCGGCGATTCTTCCCCGAAAAAGACCCGCTGCTGCAGGGCGCTCATGAGATTGGAAGTGCCTCCTTTGAAGAAGGTTTGTTTCTCCAGCGTAATGCCGGTCTTGATCTCCTGGAAACTCTTCTTGTCAGCGCGGGCGTGGTCGATGATGTGCCGCAGCAGCGCCAGCGACGCATCCAGGCGGTTGTCGAATCCGCTGATGTTCAGCGAGAAACTGTGGTTTCCGCTATCGGTGAAGAACGTGGTCCCCAGCTGCTGCCAGGCGCGGGAAAGCTGCTGGATGCTCAGGGAATCCGTCCCGCTGGTTCCGATCAGCGCAGCCGCATGCGGGATGGCCGGATCCTCGGCCGAGCCTTTGTCGATGCGGATTTGAAGATCGAAGATGTCGTTTACCGGATTCTGTTTGTAGTAGAGTGAAACGTGGTCGTTCAACGCCACCCGTTCGATGTCGTTGTTGAAGTCCAGCATGCGGGCAGGGCGGTCTTCGACGGGCATTGACTCGAGTTTGGCGGCATAGGCCGAAGTCTCGGCGGCATGGGGCGGAATAATGGGGTCGAAGTCCGGTTTCGCCACCTTGTCCTTTTCGTAGTTTCCTTTTACTTTTTCGAATCGGATGTAATTCTCGTTGAAGTATTTACGGGCAACGCGAATGATATCCTCCCGGGTGATGTCCCGGATGGATCCTACTTGGCGGAGATAGGCATCCCAGCTGCGTCCCTGACTCATGGCGGAAACCATTTGTGCGGAGCGGTCACCGATGGTCTCCAGCGAGCCGAGCGCCTGTTTGCTGGCGGCAAATTTGAGCGCCTCTACGGCCGCGTCGGAAAACTCCCCGCGTTTGATTTTCTCAATCTGCTCCCAGCACATCTTTTCGGATTTGGGCAGGGACCCGAAGGGCAGCGACGGAATCACGGCGAATCCGGCGATTCCCATTTCGTTGAAGAGCGGAACTCGCATCGCTCCGGCCATCAGCACCTTATGCGCCGTGACCAGGGAATCCATCAGGCCCGAGGAAAAACTGTTGGTCAGCAGCTGCGTGGCCAGGTCCAGGGCCGGGGCGTCGGCATCCGCCTCTTTCGGCCCGTTGAAGGCGAAAACAGAAACTTTGATCAGCGGGATGTCGGCCTTGATCTTGACGTCGCGCCGTCCGGACAGGGCCGGTGCCTCTACCGGCGCTTTTTCGGGTTTCTCGCCCCTCCGGATCCGGCCGAAAGTGCGTTCCAGCAATGGCTGCAGGGATGCCCCGTCAAGATCGCCCGACAGGATCAGTCCCATGTTGCAGCCGACATAATACTTGTTGAAAAAGTCCATCATTTCCCCCAGCCGCGGGTTCTTCAGGTTTTCGGTGCTGCCGATGACCGGATAAGAATACGGGTTGCTGCCGCTGAACTCCTTGATCATTTCAAACATGGGGGCCTGCAAGGCATTGTCCGCGCTGCGGTTCTTTTCCTCGTAGACGGTCTCCAGCTCTCCCTGGAACAGGCGGAAAACCGGCTGCATCATGCGGTGGCTGTTCAGTTCCGCCCATTGGGCCATGTACTGCGGGGAGAAGGTGTTGAAATAGTACGTATAATCATAAGAAGTGGCCGCATTGAGCCCCGTGCCGCCGAATTCGGCGGTCAGACGGTCGAACTCATTCGGGATGGCATATTCCGCGGCCTTGATACTCAGGCGGTTGATTTCTTTCTGGATAGCCAGGCGCGCTTCCTGGGCCGTGGTGGTCGACAGGCGGTCATAGCAGGCGGCAATGGAGTCCAGCCATACTTTTTCAGCAGCATAGTCGACCGTTCCCAGTTCCGTCGTCCCTTTGAAAAGCAGGTGCTCCAGATAATGGGCCAGGCCGGTGTCAGGGCTGTCCTTTCCGCCGGCTTTCACGACAACGGCGCCGAATACGATCGGCTGCGAGTGGTCTTCATTGATCCAGACTTCCATCCCGTTGGAAAGGACGGTCTGGCGGACTTCGAGCGGGTTGCCCTGGGCGGCGAGCAGCAGGGAGAACAAGAGACCTGACAGCGAAAGAAGGGTTTTCTTCATGATAGGGAAATGAGGGCTTTTCAATTCTATTTCAAGAGTTCGTGCGAACGGGTCATGGATTTCGGGTCAAGGGCCTCGTCCAATTTTTCACGGGTCATGTATCCGTGTTCCAGCACGAGGTCATAGACACTCCGTCCGGTCTCCAGGGCCTCCTTGGCCACCTTGGTGGAGGTTTTGTATCCGATGTACGGGTTCAGGGCAGTGACGATGCCGATGGAGTGCTTGACCATTTCATAGCAATGCTGTGCGTTGACCGTGATTCCTTCGATGCACTTGGTCCGGAGTGTCTCGATGGCGTTGCACAGCCATGTCACGCTCTCCAGGATCGATTCGGCAATTACCGGTTCCATTACATTCAGCTGGAGCTGGCCGGCTTCCGCGGCGAAAGCGACCGTCGTGTCATTGCCGATGACTTTGAAACAGACCTGGTTGGTAACCTCCGGGATGACGGGATTGACCTTGCCCGGCATGATGGACGAGCCGGGAGCCATCGGCGGGAGGTTGATCTCATTCAATCCGCACCGGGGGCCGGATGCCATCAGGCGCAGGTCGTTGCATATTTTGGAAAGCTTGATGGCCAGGCGTTTGAGCGCGGCGGAATAGCTGACGTACGCGCCGGTGTCCGGGGTGGCTTCGACCAGGTCGGCCGCCTTGACGAGGGTATCGCCGCAGAATTCAGACATCCGCTGGGTGCAGAGTTCCGCGAATCCGGGGACGGCATTCAGACCCGTTCCGATGGCGGTTCCGCCCATGTTGATTTCGCGCAGGAGCACGGCATTGCGTTCCAGATTGGCTATTTCCTCTTCGAGATTGTTGGCGAAGGCGTTGAATTCCTGGCCGGAGGTCATTGGAACCGCATCCTGGAGCTGGGTACGGCCCATTTTGATCACATCCTTGAATTCTTCGCCCTTGGCGCGGAATGCGGCGATCAGTGCCTGCAGCCGGGCGACCAGGTGTTTGTTCATCCGGACGAAAGTGTAGCGGAACGCGGTCGGATAGGCGTCATTCGTAGATTGGGCGCAGTTGACATGGTCATTCGGGGAGCAGTACTGGTATTCGCCTTTCCGGTGTCCCATGATTTCCAGTGCGCGGTTTGCGATGACTTCATTGGCATTCATGTTGACCGATGTGCCGGCGCCTCCCTGCATCATGTCGACCGGGAACTGGTCCAGGAATTTTCCGTCCGCGATTTCCCGGCAGGCCTGGATGATGGCATCCGCGATGCCCCGGTCCAGGACGCCGAGTTCGGCATTTGCCTGGGCTGCGGCCATTTTGACATAGGCCATGGCAATCACATATTCCGGATAATCGCACATCCGGGTGTTGGAAATCTTGTAGTTGTTCAGGGCACGTTGGGTTTGTACGCCGTAATAGGCATCGGCGGGTACTTGGAGTTCACCGAGAAGGTCACTCTCGATTCTATATTTGCAATCAGACATGATATTGGATGGTTAAAGTAGATTCTCTTATGCTTGTTTGTCCCACAGGATCAGGCGGGTCAGGTTGCAGCCGACAAAGTTTCCCGCCACGATGGCTGCATACAGCCCCAGGACCTTCCAGGACAGCAGGGAAACCGGTGCGGCCAGGTAGTAGAAAGCGTCGGCGATGCTGTGCGGGAAGCCGCAGAAAATGAACAGCGGAACGCCGAAGAGGAGGGGCCACCAAGTTCCTTGCCGGGCGAAGCGGACCGCCGCGGTCATGATGAAGCCGCAGCCGATGGCCAGCGCCCCGCAGGGGAGGATGCCGGTGGAAAGGCGTCCCTGCAGGATGTTACCTGCATTCTCCTGGATCGGTAGGGAAGAAAGCCGGGCCAGCAGGCCGACCAGCAGGCACCCCAGGATATTCCCGGACAGGATCAGGAGCAGATTCCCCAGTTCTTCCCGGGACTGGATGAATCCGGCCGTCCCGGTGAACAGTTTGACTTTGTAACAGACGACGGTGCACAGGCCGAAGGCGAAGACGACGGGACCGGCGATGCCGCCGATAGCCAGGTTGCCGAATCCGGCAATACCGATGCAGATGCCCGCAACGATGGCGGAGGACAGTGTCTTGTACATATCAGATCAGAATAGGTGTAAATGCGGTTGTGGGAAGGATCTTTTCCATCAGGTCGGCGGTCCGGATTTTCATGTAACAGGTCGTCGTTCCGTCGGTGCAGCCGTACCAGGGGCTTTGGGTGACTTCCTTGTCCATGACGAGGGTGAAACTTCCTTCCGGGGCCAGTAAGGTGCTGAAAACCGTGGTCGCTCCGAGAACGGTCCCCAACATCGGAACGAGTTGGTCCTGCGGGGCGAATGAAACGCGGGAGATGCCGAGCGCATGTCCGAAATCCTTGGTTACGAAAGGTTTGTCTCCTGCGGTAACGTACAGGTAATACATTGTCTGCTGCCGGTTGCACAGCAGGAGGGTCTTCACCGTGCTGACGTCGAGACGCGCGTCGATGGCCCGGCAGTCTTCCATGGTGACGGCAGGGTCGTTGTCGATCCGCCAGAAGGGGACGGACAGGGAATCCAGCGTCTTGTAAACCTGTTTCTGCAGTTCTGTCCGGAACGTCTCCGGCGGGGTAGTCATGATTTCGCTCGTGTGTATCATCTCGGTACGGTATGGCAGTACAAAAGTACGAATTAATTGGGAATATTCCGGGGAATCGTAAAAATCACTATCTTTGGACAGTCCGGCTGACTGATTCAGCCGGCGGTGCATGATGAAGAAGATACAATTGTTTTTGGGAGGCGTGCTCCTGTCTTTGATTCCCGTTTTTACCTCAGCTGTAACCTTTGCCGCCGAACCGCCCGAGGGGTATGAGGTCGAGTCGCTCAGTACGGAATGCGGCTTGATGGACAT
>CADBPH010000048.1 GCA_902796455.1 uncultured Bacteroidia bacterium | reverse complement strand
TGTATCCGCTCACGCCGGACGAACTGAAGGGCTGCCAAGGGGTCGGAGAAGGGAAAGCCCGCAAATGGGGCCGCGAATTCACCGCCTTGATCGCCAAATATGTCGAGGAGAACGACATCGAGCGGCCGGATGACTTCGTCGTCAAGTCCATTGCCTCCAAATCGGAAAGGAAGATCTTCATCATCCAGTGCATCGACAAGCAGATGGCCCTGGAAGACATCGCGCAGGCGCGCGGACTCGACATGGAGGACCTCCTGAAGGAAATCGAAGGGATCGTCGAATTCGGCACACGCCTCAACCTGAACTACTACATCTCCCAGCATGTGGACGAAGACGTCATCGAAGAAATCTACGATTACTTCAAGGAAGAGGCAACGTCTGATTCCCTGCAAGATGCAATCGACGAACTCGGGGCGGATTATGACGAAATGGAAATCCGCCTGTGCCGGCTCAAATTCCTCAGCGAGGTAGCCAACTGATCCCCCACGGACAACACTTTTTGCAGAAAAAACATTATTTTTGTAGTCTGTCTGGATTCCCCGCTTGGGGAAGTCCTCTTAATGAACCGTGCAACAAATGATTACATTCGGGTATAACAACCTTTTCAGCAGCGTGCTCCGGGCGCTTTCCGCCATCGGAGTCGGCTGCGTGATGCTTTTCGGCAATGACGCCACCGTAACCGTCGTCAAAATCATCGCCGCTTTCCT
Source organism: uncultured Bacteroidia bacterium (assembly GCA_902796455.1). Classification (GTDB taxonomy): domain Bacteria; phylum Bacteroidota; class Bacteroidia; order Bacteroidales; family UBA932; genus Cryptobacteroides. The sequence goes on along the minus strand of CADBPH010000048.1, from coordinate 11,252 downwards.
GCTGGCCGCCGGCCTGGTCTCCTTCGCCTACGGCTACCTCAAACGGAAAGACGGGATCATGAGCCTGATGAGCGTGAACTCCATCGTAGACATCATCATCGGCCTCCTGCTGTTCTTCTTCCCCACCCAGGTCGCCGGATTCATCGTCTCCGTCATCGGCATCGTCCTGGTCATCCTGGGAGTCATCCAGCTGGCCACCCTCGGCAGCGTTTCCCGCAACCAGGGCTCCGGATACGCCTCCCTTTTGCTCCCCACGATCGCAATCATCGGGGGCATCTCGCTGCTGTTCACGCCTTTCGGGAAAGAGATCATGCGCACCATCGCCGGCGCCGCCCTGGTTGTCTACGGGGCCTCCGAACTGCTGACCGCACACCGGGTCTCCAAGGCTGTCCGGCCGAAGAACCCTTCTCCGCAGGCAGAAACGGCTTCTGAGACGGAAAAAACAGGGATTACCGTCGACGAGCTCGCCGTGAAAGACGTCGAATACCAGAAAATCGAAGAATAACCGTCCATGATTCCCCAGGAGACCATAGACCGGATCAACGACACCGTCCAGATCGTGGACGTGGTCGGGGACTTCGTCAACCTGAAACGCCGCGGGGCCAATTATGTGGCCTGCTGCCCGTTCCACAACGAAAAGACCCCGTCCTTCTATGTCTCTCCGGCCAAGGGAATCTACAAATGCTTCGGCTGCGGGAAGTCCGGTACCGCCGTCCGCTTCGTCATGGAGCACGAAGGGGTCGGCTATGCGGATGCCCTCCGCTATCTCGCCCGGAAATACCATATCGAAATTGTCGAAAAAGAAGAGACGGCCGAAGAAATCGCCCTGCGGCAACGGACGGAAAGCCTCTATCTGGTTTCCGAGTTTGCCGCGAAGTTTTTCCAGGAAAATCTGGCGACCCCTGTGGGGAAAGCCGTCGGCCTGACCTATTTCCACAGCCGGGGGCTCGAAGACGAAACCATCCGGAAATGGGGGCTGGGATGGGCGCCGAAAGAGCGCAACGTCCTGCACGACAAAGCAATCGCTGCCGGGTACAAAGAAGAATACCTGGAAGCGGCCGGCCTGTGCATGCGGCGGGATGACGGCTCCATGAACGACCGTTTTTTCGAACGGGTCATCTTCCCGATTCATTCCGTGAGCGGCCGGGTTATCGCCTTCGGGGGAAGGACCCTCCAAAGCGGCCATCCCACCATGAAGTATGTCAATACGCCGACCACGGAGATCTACGTCAAGGAAAGGTCGCTCTACGGCATCTACTTCGCCAAGGGGGAAATCGTCCGCCAGGAAAAATGTTACCTGGTCGAGGGGTATCTGGATGTCCTGTCGATGCACCAGCTCGGCATCACCAACGTCGTCGCCTCCAGCGGCACTTCGCTGACCATCCAGCAAATCCGGCTCATCCATAAATTCACCCAGAACGTCACCATCATGTATGACGGCGATTCTGCCGGAATCCATGCCGCGCTGCGGGGCATTTCCCTGGTGCTGCAAGAGGGGCTGAATGTTAAAATCGTCCTGCTCCCCGACGGAGACGACCCCGATTCCTTCGCCCGGAAGCATACCCTGGACGAGGTCAAAGCCTTCATCCGCGAGAACGAGCGCGACTTCATCGCCTTCAAGACGGATTTGCTGTTGGAAGAAGCCGCCGGAGACCCCATCAAGCGGGCGGAACTGATCAACGACATCGCCGACACCATCGCCATGATTCCCGATGCGATCAAACGGAGTGTCTATGTGCAGGACAGTGCGCAGCGGTTCGGGATCGACGAAGGCATCCTCTATTCCCGGATCACAGCCACGCGCGAGAAGATGCTGCAGGACGCCCGGAGATCGGGCGGCCCCCGCAATCCGGACCGGCAGCCCGCCGGAGAAAGTCCCGTACCGGAACCACCTGCAGAGCCCCCCGTGGAAACGCCTGTGGAAACGGAACAGGCAGGACCGGTCCTGGAAAACAGACTCCTGGCCCCCGCCGAAGAAGACCTCCTGTGGTTCCTTCTCAACCAAGGTCTGATGACGCTGGTTTTCGAATCAGACTCGGAATTCTATGATCCCGATCAGACGGACTCGGTAGCTGATTTCATCCGGGACAACCTGGAAAGTGATCAGCTGACTTTTTGCAATTCGATTTACAAGAAGCTGTATGACTGCTTCTTCGATTTATATGACAACCGAACGGATCTCGGCCAGGATGCCCTGGTGCTCCGTCTGATGAACGGACCGGACCAGCAGATGGCCGATCTGGTGGCGAAACTGACCCAGCAGAAATATCCGCTTTCCGTGAAGAATTTCATGGATTCGATGACCAATCCGTCCACTGCGGCCGCCATGTTCGTTCCGCGCGCCATCCTGGTATACAAGGCCAAACGTGTCCAGGCCAGGCAACTGGAACTGACCGAGCAGTTGCGCCGCCAACCGGAAGACGCCATGGACATCCTCGCGCAGATGCAGCGGATGAACCACCTGCGGAAAGAACTGGAAGGAAGACTCGGAAGGATAAGATAACGATTTGATAATTAAAACAGAACAATATATGGATAAGCATTTCAAAAGAACCCTGGTCACCTGCGCGCTGCCTTACGCAAACGGCCCCGTCCACATCGGCCACCTGGCCGGTGCCTACATTCCCGGCGACATTTACGTCCGCTACCTCAGAATGCGGGGCGAAGATGTCGTTTTCGTCTGCGGCTCCGATGAGCACGGCGTACCGATCACCATCAAGGCACGCAAACAGGGTGTCACTCCGCAGGATATCGTAGACCAATACCACCAAGTGATGAAAGATGCCTTCACGGGCCTGGGAATCAACTTTGATATCTATTCCCGGACGACCTCGCAGGTACACGAACGGAATGCCTCGGCCTTTTTCCGGAAGCTGTATGACGACGGGAAATTCATCACGAAGGAGACGGAGCAGTATTACGACGAACAGGCCAAGACGTTCCTTGCAGACCGGTACATCGTCGGGACCTGCCCCAAATGCGGCAACCCGGAGGCTTACGGCGACCAGTGCGAGAAATGCGGATCCACGCTGAGCCCGGAAGAACTGATCGAACCCCGGTCCGCCCTCTCCGGAGCGACTCCCAAGAAAGTCAAGACCAAACACTGGTATCTTCCCCTGGACCAATATGAGCCCTGGCTGCGAGAATGGATTCTCCAGCAGCACAAAGAATGGAAAACAAACGTATACGGCCAGTGCAAAAGCTGGCTGGACGGAGGCCTGCAGCCCCGTGCCGTGAGCCGCGACCTGGACTGGGGCGTACCTGTACCGGTTGAAGGAGCAGAAGGGAAGGTACTTTATGTATGGTTCGACGCACCGATCGGCTACATCTCCAATACCCAGGAACTGCTGCCGCAAAGTTGGGAAAAATGGTGGAAAGATGCCGACACGCGGCTTGTCCACTTTATCGGGAAAGACAACATCGTTTTCCACTGCATCGTTTTCCCGTCCATGCTGAAGGCGTACGGCGACTATGTCCTCCCGGAAAACGTCCCCGCCAATGAATTCCTGAATCTCGAGGGTGACAAGATTTCCACCTCCCGCAACTGGGCCGTATGGGCGCACGAATACGAAGCGCAATTCCCGGGACAGGAGGATGTCCTCCGGTACGTCCTCACGGCCAACGCCCCGGAGACCAAGGACAATGACTTCACATGGAAGGATTTCCAACAGCGCAACAACTCGGAACTCGTTGCCATCTTCGGCAATTTCGTCAACCGCGCCGTCGTACTCACCCACAAGTATTTCTCCGGCGTCGTCCCGGAAAATAAGAAACCGGAACAAATTGACGCAGAAACACTTGCTTCAATCGTTCCCTGCAAGGAAGCCCTGGAGAAACACATCGAGTCCTTCCACTTCCGCGAAGCCCTCAAAGAGGCCATGAACATCGCCCGGATCGGGAACAAGTACATTTCCGACATGGAACCCTGGAAAGTGGCCAAAACGGATCCGAACCGCACGGCTTCCATCTTGTATACCTGCCTGCAGATCTGCGCAGACCTGGCCATCGCCTTCGAACCCTTTACGCCGTTCAGCGCCGAGAAACTCCGCACAATGCTCCGTGTGGGGATCGACGCCGGCACGGACCACCGCGCCGGCGAAGGAACCCCGACCGTGAACTTCTACAAACCCGGAGAAGGGAAAGCCCTGCATACGCGTGGTGCGGCAGCGGAAGTCCGCCCTGCGGCGGAAGAACTGGTTCTGGACTGGAGCATGCTCGGAAAGTCCGAACTGCTGCCTGCCGGACATGCGCTCGGAGAAGCATTCCTGCTGTTCCAGAAGATTGAAGATGCTGTCGTGGAAGCCCAGGTTGCCCGCCTGAAAGCCATCAAGGCTGCGCGGGAAGAAGCCGAAGCCGCCAAAGCCGCGGAAGAAGCCGCAAAACGAGTCGAACCGCAAAAAGACCTGGTTTCATTCGACGACTTTGCCCGGATGGATATCCGCACCGCCACCGTACTGGCGGCCGAAGCCGTTCCCAAAACAGATAAATTGCTGAAACTCACGATTGACACCGGTATCGACCAGCGGGTCATCGTGTCCGGGATCGCCCAATTCTACAAACCGGAAGAGATGGTCGGGAAACAGATCTGCATCCTCGCCAACCTGGCTCCGCGGACCATCCGGGGAATCGAATCCCACGGGATGATCCTGATGGCCAAACAAGGAGACGGCACCATGCGGATCGTCGCCCCGGAAGAGGCCCTCACCAACGGTGCCGTCATCGGATAACGCTTCCTGAACCTGCCGTCATGCACCCCTGCCGGATTCCGACAGGAGTGTTTTCATGCGTGCAGAGAAGTCTTCATCTGAGAGCAGCTGTTCCAGAGAGACATGCATGCGGTACCGCCAATAGTAACGCGGGATCGCCGGGACATTGATCCGCTCGTCGGATGGATTGCCGCCATAACGCAGGGTCCCATCCATGGAAAGCCAGTCCTGCAAGGGAAGGACGCACAGCATTGCCGGAGAAGCAACATGCTGGCGCAGAATCATTTCACACACCCACGGCTCCGCATAGTACGGCGCCTCGCCCCCCTGGTGGAGCATGCCGTTGTAATAGCGTTGCGTCGCCGCACGGTCTTCCTCCCACCATGCCCGTAACGGGCTGGTATCATGGGTTCCCGTCGCACATACACACGCATACGGATACCGGGAAGGATCGCCGAATTCGACATCCAGGGACTTGGGCATCCGCTGGATCTCGAGGGACAGCAGGCCCAGTTCCCGCATCACCTCCGGCACACAGTCCGGAATCATGCCCAGGTCCTCCCCACAGGTCAGCATGGCGGTGGAATCCACGAGGGTAGGCAGCTTGGCCATGGCCGATTCTTTCCAGAATGCGTTGTGGCGACGATAGAAAAAGTCCTCGTACATTTGCTTGTAACGCTCTTTCTGCCAGGGTGCCAACACATCGAAAGCCCGACAGTCCGGCGCGGAAATCCGGGGATGAAAGTACCCTTTCTTCCGCGGGTCTTCAATGAAGAGGACATCGGTTTCCGCCCAATCGGCCGCCGCGGGATGCGTCATCCCGGGAGCGTCCAGATCGAATCCCATCGCGGCCAGTTCCTCCCTGGAGTAAGGCAGTGCCGGGCTGAAATGCCCCATCAATCCGGATTTATACGGAACCGGGATCTCCCAGATCCGGAAGAATCCGAGGATATGGTCGATCCGGAAAGCGTCGAAATACAGACTCATCTTTTTCATCCGGGCTTTCCACCAGGCAAACCCGTCGCGGGCCATTTCTTCCCAGTTGTACGTCGGGAACCCCCAGTTCTGTCCATCCGCGGCAAACGCATCCGGCGGAGCGCCGGCCTGCGAGTCCAGATGGAACAGGGAGGGATACTGCCAGGCATCCACGCTGGTCCGGCTGATACCGATCGGCAAATCTCCCTTGAGGACCACACCATGGGCGTGGGCATAGGCGACTGCCTCGCGTAACTGCTTATCCAACAGATATTGTTCGAAGCAATAGAATCCGACCGCTTCCGGGTGGGCATGGGCATAAGCCGACATTTTCCGCGGCGAATACTGGGCCATTTTTCCCCATTGGGAGAAGTCCGGCGTGCCGGTTTCATCCCGCAGGCAGCAGAAAACGGCATAGGGCTGCAGCCAGGACTTATTGTCCGAAATAAATCCCTGGTAATCCTTCGATTGCGCAAGTTCTTCCGCACGGGAGGCGTAGCATTTGCGCAGCAGGCGTTCCTTCTCGTTGTTCACGCGCTCATAATCTACCTGGGGCAGGGCATTCAATTCCGCCTGCAACTCCTTGTATGCCTTGTCCTTGCGCACGCCGGCATCCGGCAGATGGATGAATTGCGGATGCAGGGCGAATGTCGAGTTGGCATTGTAAGGATAGGAATCTTCCCAGGTACGGGTCATCGTCGTATCATTAATCGGCAGCAGTTGGAGCAGGTTCTGCCCCGTAGCTACGGCCCAGTCCACCAATTTCTTGATATCGTGGAACTCGCCGATGCCGAAACTCTCCCCGGTCCGGAGGGAGAAGACCGGAATCGCCGTACCGGCGCCCTTCCACGGTTGAAGGGAGAAAGAAGGCGTCGCGTCATTCACAAAAAGATACGTTCCCGCCTGCGGGACATCCGCAAACAACCGGTTCGGACCGTCTTCCCAACAGACGGGGGCCAGGCTCTCACGGTCGACGACCAAGAATTTATAAGCGAAGGGCGCCGTCACGGGAAGCGTGATTTTCCAAAGCGGGAAACAACTGTCATCCAGCAAAATGACCTTCTTCCAATCCGCAAACAACGCACCGCTGCCACTCACGGCGACGGCCTGTCCCGGACGGATCTGCGCGGCATGGAAAGAAAGGGTTACGTTCCCCTTGGTCCTCTTTTTCCCGGCCGGCTTCCGATGGAAAACCGACTGCGTGAACAAGGAGGAGTAAAAGGGAACATCCCCCGGCCTGTCCTGCCAGCGGTCACGGATAAGGACCGTTTCCGCCTGGACGGGCTCCAGCACATGGGAGCGCCATTCCGTACGCAGGCACTTCTCCCCCCGCCACAGTTCATATCCATATTCTTTCGCCGGGGCCGCGGGGACCGTCACGCTCCAGCGTCCCGGTCCGGAATAATCCATATCGTATCTGTCCTTCCCCAGGCGAAGCACCATACGCTCCCCCCAGGTGGTTTTGTATTCCAATGAGAATTGTACGTTCATCGTAATTGTATAGTTATTCTAAAACAAAGATAATCAAAAATCTGCGACTTTCCGTTTCATTTTCCGCCAGTTCACGATGGGCAGCAGGAAGGAAATCAGGCAGGAAACCAGCCAGAACACCGCGACGCCGGTAAAATCGAATTCCGACGATCCGGCCTGTCCTCCCTGGATCAGGAAGCCGCTCACGATATCCTGGAGGCCGACAGCGACATAACTGGATATTCCGACCACACCGAGCGCCGCTCCGGTCGCCTTGCGCGGCACGATATCGAGGGCCATCAGCCCTGCCACAATGCAGTAGAGTACTCCGATGGAGAGACTGAAGACCGCGACATACACGATGTTCAGCCAGGCGGATCCGCGCGTGAAAAGGAACAGCGAGAGTGCAGCCAGACAGACCACCCCGGACAATGCCACGGGAGGAACCCGTTTGCCGCTGAAAACCTTATCCGAAAGCCACCCGGCGAAGACCGTCCCGGCAACGCCGAAGGCTTCGGAGAACCCGATGATCCAGGCCGCTTCGGTCAGGGAAAAGGCCTTGGACTTCTGCAGGAACAGGATTCCCCAGTTGGAAAGCCCGTATTGTGTAATGTAGACAAAGGCACTGGACAGGGCGATGATCCAGATACCGCCATGCCGCAGCACGGCTTTCTGGAGTTCTTTCGTCGGAATGGAATCCGCTTTCGCAGGCGCCTCTCCGGACAGTTCCTGAACCGACGGAAGTCCTTTGCTTTCAGGTGTATCCGAAACGAAGAACAGGATGATGGCCACCCCGATCAGCCCGCCGATCGAAGACAGGATAAACCCGTACTGCCAGCCGACCAGGACCACAATATGGCCCGTCAGGACAATCGAGATGAATTTCCCCAGATAGGGCGTCGAACAAAGGATGCTGTAGAACGTGCCGCGCTGCCGCAACGGGAACCAGCGGGACAGGCTGATGACGCCGGGAGGGGCCCCCATGGACTGGACCCAGCCGTTGAATCCCCACAGCAGGATGAAAGCGGACAACAAGGCAAAACCGCCCTGGGTAAACGACGTAATCAGGCCGCACAGTCCCATGACCAGATTCAGAATCGCCGAAATGAACAAGCCGGCCGCCATGAACCGGCGGATGTTGCAGTGGTCTGCGATGAATCCGTTGGCGAATTTGCCGACGGCATAAACAAAAGACATCGCCGACCCGATCAGACCCAGCTGCCCGGCCGTCAGCAGACCTTCGTCGATGACCGGCTGCTTGACGACGCTCAGGGCCATCCGGCAGATATAATATAAACTGTATGCGGCAGTTACGCCCCAGAACGTCCGGCTGCGGAGCCGGTGGTAGGCAGCGTCTGCCTCCCCGGCAGGAATCCGCTGCGCGGCAGGTGCGGAGATTCTGAAATATCGGATCAACCGGTCTGGATTCATCATCATGAATAATGTGTAATTCAAGATTACAAATTTATGTTTTTTTTAGAATACAGGAAATTTTATACCTTTACATGAATTGAAGCATGAAGCATGAACCGCATCTTTCTTACCGCAACGTTGCTGCTTTGCCTGCTGGGAAATGCAGCCGCCCAGGAAAACGAGCCCACCCGGTATGATACGCAGGCTGAAATCCTGGCTACGCCCACCAAGACAGCCGGAGAGTACTCCGCATATGATACCCATCTCCCGCCGCCGACCAAGCCGCCGAAAGGATATAAACCTGTATATATCAGTCATTTCGGAAGGCATGGCTCTCGCTATGCCCTGAGCGAGACCATCTATGAGCAGCTGCGCGGGATTTTCGCAAAGGCCCATGCCGACGGGAAACTGACCTATCGCGGAGAGCGGCTGTACCAGGATTATGAGGCTTTCTACCCCAAAGTGGCCCACCGCGAAGGCGAGCTCACCCTGAAAGGACAGGAACAGCACCGCCAGATCGTCCGCAAGATGATCAAGGATTACCCCCATGTATTCAAAGGGAAAACCCATGCGGAAGTCATTTCCACGAACGTCCACCGGGTCATCCTGAGCATGACCGCTTTCCTGAACGAGATCGACTGGCGGGTCCGGGACTTTGATTTCGCCGTGGATGCCGGAAATGTCTATTATCCGATTCTCGAGCCGAGCAAGCAACTAAGCCCCTCCTATATCAAGCCCAAACCGTATCCGGAAGAAACCAAGGCCATGCTGGAAGCCTTCACAAAGGAGAAACGGAACACGCAGGCTTTCGCCGCCAAGTTTTTCTCGGACACGGATTATCTTGAGAAAAACTACGGCATGGCGCTGTTCCAGTCGCAGATGTGGGTTGTCATTTCCGATCTCCCGAACCTGGATTTCGATCCCGGCTATGTCTTCGCCGATGTATTCACTCCCAAGGAGTTGTATAATTACTGGGAGACCCGTAACCTGGCCGATTACATCCGCTTCGGGAATTCTCCCTTCACAGACAATCTCAATTGCATGCACTCCTGCGTGACAGTCAAAGATATCCTGGAAAAAGCGGAAGAAGACCTGTCCGGAAACCGGAAAACGGATCTGCGGCTGCGGTTCTCACACGATACCGGCCTGATGCCGCTGCTGTCATTCATGGGTGTGAATTCTTTCGGTGCCCGGATTGATAATCCCGATGAGGTCGCCTCCTACTGGCGTTGTTTCGACATTCCGATGGGGGCCAATCTCCAGCTGGTGTTCTTCCGGAGCCAGAAGAATCCCGAAATCCTGGTCAAAGCCCTGCTGAACGGGCGGGAAGCGGTCCTGCCTTTCGAAAGCGTCACCGGTCCCTTCTACTCCTGGAACGAATTCAAGGCCTATTACGAAAAACGGATCCAGGAAGCGGAAGCTTTCCTGGCCCGCTACTAGCCTCAGCTCCTGCTTGTTCCGGCGAACGGTTCCTCCAGGATACAGCGCCGGTAAGTAATGCTCTGATAAACGGCCCGGGCGCCCAGATGGGCGAAATAGGCCCCGAGCAAGACATGCATGGCCGTCACCTCCCGGCTTTCCCCGATCAAGGCTTCCACCAGGAACCATGTCCCGAAGAAGGCAACTACCGACCAGAGAGTCGCGTTCCGCATAGCCCTTGAGGCCGTCGCTCCGACATAGACGCCATCCCAGGTAAAAGCCAGGCAGCCCACCAGCGGCATGGGGAGCAGCCAGGCGAAGAACTGCCGGCATGTTTCCACGACGGCGGCATCCGAAGTCAGCAAGCGCAGGATCGGGACCCCGGCCAGTTCGTAGACAGCGACAAATAAAAGGCCGATGGTCAGGCTCCAGACAAAGATGGCATGCACCGTGCGCCGGGTCATCTCCCGGTCTCCCATCCCGATGTATTTTCCCGTCAGCGCCTCGCCGGCATACGCGAAACCATCCGTGAAATAAGAGAACAACAACAGCAGTTTCATCATGATGGAGCCGCTGGACAGGAGCAAATCCCCGAACGTCGCGGAAATCATCGTAAAGCCGACATAGACCACCACCAGGGCGACCGACCGGATGAACAGATCCGTATTGACGGAGGCGAAACGGCGCAGCTGTCCCCCTTCGAAGGCCTGCCGGATAAAGGACACGGAAAAACCGGGGAAGGCTTTCCTGCCGTATTTGAACGCTACGCGCAAGAGCGCGAACAAGAAGCCGGAATACTGGGCCAGTAGGGTACCGTACGCAATCCCTTTGAAACCCAGGCCGTCCCACTGGAGCGGTCCCGCATGGATCCCCATGGAAAGCCCGATACTGGCCCCGATATTGACGGTATTGACCAGCAGATCGGTCGCCATGGAACTGACACTGTCCTGCATGCCGATGAACCATCCCTTCAGGGCCATCAGACTGAGGGTGGCCGGCGCCGCCCAGATCCGGATGAAGAAATATTCCTCCGCCAGCATCCGGACCGGTTCCGAACAGGGGGTCAGATACAAGACAAAGCGAAGGAAAGGCCACTGGATCAATAAGATGACTGCGGCGATCAACAGGGAAAGGCTGACACCCCGCACGAGAATGGCCCCGTCTTCCGCAAAATCACCGCGTCCATAGGCCTGGGCCGTAAGCCCTCCGGTTCCCACGCGCAGGAAACCGAAATTCCAGTACAAGAGATCGAACAGCATGGTGCCGATC
>CADBPH010000047.1 GCA_902796455.1 uncultured Bacteroidia bacterium | reverse complement strand
GGGCTCCCTGCCCCGCAATACCGAAATGTCGGTATTCTTTGTGGGAGGGAGTCCTTAATTCTTGGTAGGGGGTCGTAATCCGGAGGTTTTCGTTCAGCCTTCCTGGCCGCGGACATGAAGCCCGCATTCCCGTTTGTCCGGGTCTTCCCACCACCAGCGTCCTGCCCTTACGTCTTCGCCGGGCTGGACGGCACGGGTGCACGGTTGGCAGCCGATACTCGGAAAACCCTTGTCGTGAAGCGGGTTATAGGGGACGGCGTGCGCCCGGATGTAATCCTTGACATCCTCCTCCGACCAGAGCAGCAGGGGGTTCTCCATGTTCAGGACGGGGATAACGGCATCGCGTCCCACGGCGAAGGCAACCGCGCCTTTTTCACGTTCTTCGTTGTGCAATTCGCGCGACAGCATCGCGAAATCCACCATGCCGTTCAGCACGTCGGTCATTCCTTTTCCGGCGCCGCCGGCGGAGATGTCGACGCGTGCTTCCGGGTGTTTTTCAGCGAAATCGCCGGTCCAGCCCAAACTCGCACTCGGATGCCCGCCCGCAGATGTCCATGCAGGAAATCAGTTCTACATCTTCTCCCAAAGCCAGGATGACATCCAGGATACGGATTTGTCCGGGCGGGCTGGACAGGCGGTAGCCGCCGCTCACCCCGCGCGTGCTCTCCAGCAGTCCGGCATTGCGTAACTGCAGGAAAATGCCTTCCAGAAACCGTTGGGGAATGTGCCGGTCCCGGGCGATGCTGCTCATGGGGACAATATCCCGTCCATATTCACGGGCGAGGATACTCAGGGCCATGATGGCGTATCGGGTCTTTCGGGAAAGCATGGGAGATACTTTATTACAGCCTTTCGTGGGCTACCGCAAAAGTATAAAAATTTCTTGTAGTGTGGAATGCAATCGGAACGGAATCTCCTTCTTGTTTTCAAGAAAAAAATGCTATCTTTCTGACAAAATCCGGGTTGATTACACCCCTTAGTTATTAAAGAAATGCGCAACAATCTGATTTTAAGAGCCTTAGTTTTTTCTTCGCTCTTGCTTGCAATCGGCGCTTGCCAGCAAAAAAAGACGGTTCCTGTCAGCAATTCGTACTACCCCAAGGCCCAGGATGCTTTCCGGATCGTGTCTTACAATGTCGGTGCTTTGCACAAGTATATTGCTGATGTCAATGAGAATGCGGACATGATCGGAGCCATGGTGCAGGAAGTTCAGGCCGACGTGGTGGGCCTCCAGGAACTGGACAGCTGCAACGCGCGGCACAATGTCAATGAGATCGACCTGCTGGCCCGCGCTGCCGGCGGCTGGAAGTGGTACTATGGGAAAACCCTTGATTATAAGGGCGGAGCCTATGGCAACGGCATCATCACGCCGTCCGGGGTCAAAGTCGTCAAGACCGGGAAAATCAACTTCGCCAATCCGACGAAACACGAAAGCCGGGGCATGATATTCATCGAGACGGACAAATACGTTCTGGCGGTTTCCCACCTGGATCACAGTACGGAAGCGTACATCCAGTCGCAGATTGCGGAAATCAATGCCTGGGTCCAGGAGAACTACGCCGATGCGAAAAAACCGGTCTTTTTCTGCGGTGACATGAATGCAACGCCCGGCTCCGATGCCATCAAGGCGCTCGAGGAACACTGGGAGGTCATCTCCAATCAGGGAGTGGAAGGCGGTACGACAGTCAATACCCATCGTACGATTGATTTCATCTTCCATTACAAGCGCTCCACGCCGGTTCAGGTGCTGGGCGCCACAACCCTGGTTTTATTCCATAACGGAGATGCCAACAAGGCTTCTGACCACTATCCGATTTATGTGGATGTAAAATGGTAAATCATTAATAATCATGAAGAGAATCGTTACTTTCCTGGCTTTGGCCGCGGTGCTCGCGGGCCTGGCCTCCTGCAACTGCGGGAAAAAAGAAAAGCCGGCTGAAGACAAAGGGATTGCCCCCAGCAAGACCTATGTGAAGCCGGAGGGTGCCCTGCGCATTGTGCAGTACAACGTCGGGGTTTTCTCGAAAGAAATTGAAAACAGCATCCCGATGGTGGCGGCCATGATGCAGGAGTTGGGGGCGGATGCCATGACAGTCAATGAGCTGGATAGCTGCAACACGCGCCACAATACCTATCAGCTGGCCGATCTGGCTGCTGCGCTGGGCGGCTGGAATTATTATTACAGCTGCGCCATGCCTTACCGCGAGGGAGCCTATGGCGTCGGCGTCACCGTGAAGGACAAGATCCTGGATTCGTTTACGATCCACCTCCCCAAGGGCGAGGGCACGGAGCCGCGTGCGTGCAGCGTAGTGGAAACCGAGAAATTTGTGCTGGCTTCCACTCATCTGGATTATAAATCCATGCCGTCGATGGTCATCCAGGCCAAGACAATCAACGATGCGCTCGTCGAGAAGTATTCCAAGGTTTCCAAGCCGGTGTTCCTGGCGGGCGACATGAACGCCACCCCGGACAGCGATGTGCTGGCAGAACTGGGGAAATATTGGAAAGTCATTTCCTCGACAAAGCCGACCATCCCTGTGGTTGAGCCGCGCAAATGCATTGATTTCGTGTTGGTTCTGAATAACGGTGCGTCCGTCGAGGTGCTGGGAACGGCCGTTCCGACGGTCTTCGAGCATGGAGATGTGACGGTTGCGTCGGATCATCTTCCGGTGTACGTAGACGTGAAAATCTAAATCAAATCTTTATTACATAACAGAATAACACTATGGGACAATCCAGAAGAGATTTCATCAAGAAAGCCGGCGCCGGCATCGGCCTGTTCACGATCCTCCCGCGGGAGGTCATGGGCAAGATGGGCGGCGACAACAAGTTCGTCGCGCCGAGTGACCAGATGACCCGCGGTATCATCGGAGTCGGCGGTATCGGCATGAGCAAACATCATTTCGCCAGCGACGAGCGCTGTCGTCTGGTCGCTGTCTGCGACGTAGACCAGAAACACCTGGACCGGGCTTTGAAAGCCGGGCAGGAGCGTTTCGGAACCAAACTGCAGGCCTATCACGACTGGCGCGACCTCGTCTACGACCCCAATGTGGACATCGTGCACATCGCCACGCCGTCGCACTGGCATGGCCTGATGGCCATAGAGTCCGCCCGTTCAGGGAAGGACATTTTCTGCGAGAAACCGATGACCCGTACAATCGGCGAGGGGCAGAAAGTCGTGAAAGCCGTCCATGATTACGGCCGCATTTTCCGGCTGGACACCTGGTTCCGATTCAAAGACACATTCTACGGTCTCGGAACGACGGTCGAACCGCTGAAGAAACTGGTTTCCAGCGGATTGCTCGGATGGCCGCTGACGGTCCGGATTTCCGGGGCGACCGGATTCGCCTGGAAGTTCTACTGGACCGGCCGCGAGAACCTCATCCCGCAGCCGATTCCGGCAGAATTGGATTATGACATGTGGCTCGGACCGGCACCCTACAAGCCGTACCATCCGCACCGCGTCCACCAGACCTTCCGCGGGTACTGGGATTACGAGAGCGGCGGTCTCGGTGACATGGGTCAGCACTATATCGATCCGGTCCAGTACATCCTCGGGAAGGATGACACCTTCCCGGTGAAGGTGGAAGTCGACGCCCCGCAGCAGCATCCCGATGCCGTCGGCATCTGGCGTTCCATCACCTATACCTATGAGGACGGCTGCAAGATCATCCTCGAGGGCGAAGGCTTCGAGAGCAAGGGGAAAGTCCCGTACATCGAAGGCCCCAAGGGAAAGGTTTACAAGGGATTCGAATGCACCATCCCGAATATCATGGACAAGCTGGCCGAGCTGCCTGATCCGGAGCCCCGCCAGGTTGATTTCCTGGATTGCGTCAAGAACCGCCAGCACTTTGCCCTGGACGAGATTATCGGGCATCACAGCTGTACGGTCGTGAACATGGGTTCCTGCGCACTCCGGCTCGGCCGGACCCTGCACTTCGACCCGGCTACGCAGAAATTCATCGGAGACGATGCCGCCAACCTGCTCATCAACCAGCCGATGCGCGCACCGTGGGCATCCATGATTTAAACAGGAGGACTCAGTATGAAAAAGATTATATCCATTATTCTTACCCTGTCCCTCGCTGTCCTTGCTTACGGACAGGATGCACGCCAGCGGACAGTTGACACCATTGTAGCCGACGTGCTGGCGCAGATGCCGGCAAAGGATGCCGCAACGTTCTCGACGAACATGGCGGATATCGCCGCTTCGGCACCGAAATCCGTCGAAATCCTCGCGGGGATGCTCGAGCCTGCCTCCAAAGGGGCGAACAACCTCATCGAATATGCGCTGACCGGCGTCGTGAATTATGTGTCGGATCCGGCTCATTCCGCTGCGAAAGAAGCGGTTCTGAAGGGATTGGCGACGGCAGTGGCCGCCTGCAAGGATAATACGAACAAAGCTTATCTGGGGACCTTGCAGCGGATGCTCGGTCCGGTCCCGGCCGTTGCCGAGGAAGCCGCTCCGACCCTCAAGGAAGCCAAGCAGTGGATGAAATCCGGCACGACCAACATGATGAGCAAGGGTGCTTATGCTTTGATGAAGGCCCAGCCCGGCAAGATTGCCAAGACCGTCGTTTCCGCCCTCAAGAGCGGGAATCGCGAATATGCCAATGCTGTCCTGGGATATGCTGACGAACTGGTCGGCGCTCCCGCGATCGCATCGGCCGTTTCCAAGGCTTTCGGCAAGTTGGGTGCAGCCAAGGTCGACGTGGTCAACTGGATTGGCCGCAACAAGCTTTCTTCCCTCCAGGGCCTGGTCGACAGCAGTCTGGGAGATTCCGGCGAGCTGGGCAAGGCAGCGGTCCTCGCCGCCTGCAAACTCGGCGGAGAGAAGAACCTGGCCAATTTGCTGTCCCTGATCGAAAAGAAGAGCCCGCTGGCCGAGTCTGCCTGCCAGGCATTGCTCTCTTATAACGGCGATGTCCGGAAAGGAGTTGCGGATGCGCTTGCCCGTACGGCGGATCCCAAGTTGCTGGCCCTGGCCGGTGCCCGCCGGCTGACCGGTTCTTCGGCCCGTGTGTTCGATCTGGTGAACAATGCTACCACACATGATGCGGCCATCGCGGCCCTTGCCGGCGTGACGACTCCTTCCGATGCGGCCAAGGTCGTCGGCCTGCTGGACAAGGCGGCGGACAAGGATGTCGCCCCGCTGCAGCATGCGCTGACCGGCGCGCTCCACACGCTTTCGGCTGCCGAGCGTTTCAATAAACTGAATGATTTCCTGTACGATGTCCGCAAGCCGGAGCGTCTCTTCCCGGCCGTCGCCCAGACGGGGACCGATGAAGCGGTCGCGACCTTGACCAAGGCGTTTGCCGACGGGAACAAGTCCGCCCTGGCCTCCCTGTTGGCCATCGACAATGCCAAGGTGGTTCCGGAGCTGTTGAAGATTGCCCGGAATGATGCCTCTCTCGCGGACCAGATTGTGCCCCGTTATGCTTCCCTGGTGGACAAATATGAGCAGAATCCGGATAAGAAGCGGGCTGCTTTCGCCCAGGCACTTTCGCTGGCGAAGGATGCGAAGATCAAGAATTCCGTCCTGAAGACACTGGGTTCCCTGCCGACGATGAAGTCTTTCCTGCTGGCCGGGAAGTATCTGGATGACAAGGCAACCGCTTATCAGGCTGCGAACAGTGTCAAGCAGATTGCCTCTAAAACGACGGAGGAAATCGATTATGCCACGCTGAAGAATTATCTCCAGAAAGCGGCTTCCATACTGGGAGCGACGGGTGACGCCGACGACGGATATGCGGTCGACGAGATCAAGAAGATGATCGCCGAGGCGGAACCGTCCCCGATTTCCCAACTGACGGCCGAGGAGAAGAAGCAGGGCTTTGAAATGCTCTTCGACGGGACGGATATGTCCAAGTGGCAGGGGGATCTCGAAGGATATATTCCTGTCAACGGGACCATTTATGTCTCAGCGAATTATGGCTCTACCGGGAACTTGTATACCAAGAAGGAATACCGTAATTTCGTTTACCGTTTCGAGTTCTGTTTCCTGCGTCCGGGTGTGAACAACGGAGTCGGAATCCGGACACCGATGGGTGTGGATGCAGCTTACGATGCCATGTGCGAGGTCCAGATTCTGGACCACGACGCGCCGATGTACAAGAATTTGCGCGAATACCAGGTGCATGGTTCGGTTTATGGCGTCGTTCCCGCCAAGCGGATCGTCCACAAGCCGCTCGGAGAGTGGAGTACGGAAGAAATCCGTGTCGAGGGTGACCATATCAAGGTGACCGTGAACGGACAAGTGATTGTGGATACCAATATCCGCAAGGCTTGCAAGGGCCACAACGTTGCTCCTGACGGCAGCTCGAAGAATCCGTATACCGTTGATGGCAAGAATCATCCGGGCATGTTCAACAAGAAGGGTTATATCTCCTTCTGCGGGCATGGCGAAGGCCTGAAGATCCGCAATGTCCGTATCCTGGATCTCGGAGACAAGAAATAGTTTCCCTTTCCTATTGGGATGAGGAGGCTGACTCAGTCAGCCTCCTCTTTGTATATAATAAGTGCCCTAAAGTCGGGAGTACCGCCGGGGAAAGCGCAGGAGAATGGCCAGCAGGGCGGTGACCAGCAGGACCATGGGATAATAGAGATACCCGATGATCGAGACGGTGCTGACGGCCGCCAGCCCGGATGCCATCAGGAGTTGTGCGCCGTAGGGCAGGATTCCTTGGATGACACAGGAGAAGGTGTCCAGGATGCTGGCCGTCTTGACCGGATTCAGGCCGAAGCGGTCTGTGATATCCTTGGCAATCGATCCTGTCGTGATGATGGCGATGGTGTTGTTGGCCGTGCACAGGTTGGCGAGCGCCACCAGGGCGGCAATGCTCAGTTCCGCTCCCCGCTGCCCGCGGATTCCCTTTGTCAATCCGTTGATAATAAATGCTATCCCGCCGTTGCGCCGGATGACTTCCAGCATGCCGCCGGCCAGCATGGTGACGATAATCAGGTCTCCCATTCCGGCGATTCCGCTTCCGACGGCCTCCAGGAATCCGATCCAGGAAAAGTCGCCGTATCCCAGTCCAAGGACGCAGCACAAGACCAGTCCGATACACAGGACGGTCAGGACATTCACGCCGGAGAGGGCCAGGATGATGACGAGCAGGTAGGGGGACAGTTTGATCCAGTCGATGGATTCCGGGGCCGGCACAGCGCCGACTTCCTGTCCAATCAGGACATAAATCAAAGTGACGACCAGGGCGGCCGGTGCGGCAATCCAGATGTTGGCCTTGAATTTATCCGCCATGCCGACCCCTTGCGTCCGGGTGGCGGCGATGGTCGTGTCCGAGATAAACGAAAGGTTGTCTCCGAAAAATGCGCCGCCCACGACAATGGCGGTCATCATGGCTGTGGAAATGCCTGTCTGGGAGGCGATTCCCGAAGCGATCGGAACCAGGGCGACGATCGTTCCCACACTCGTCCCGATGGACATCGAAATGAAGCAGGAGGCCAGGAACAGTCCGGCCAGCAGCAACTTTCCCGGGAGGATGAGCAGGGTCAGGTTGACGGTGGCTTCAATCGCACCGATGGCTTTGGCGCAGGCGGCGAACGCTCCGGCCAGCACGAAAATCCAGATCATCAGGAGGACGTTCGGATTGCCGGCGCCTTCCGAGAAAACGGCGACGCGCTGCTCAATGTTTCCGCCCCGGTAAATCAGCAGGGCGTAGATGGAAGAAAGCAGGAAGGCCGCAGCAATGGGTACTTTGTAAAAGTCCTTGGCGACCAGGGAGGAAACCAGGTACAGGACCAGGAATACCACCAGCGGGCTCAACGCCAGGAGTCCGCCGGCGGGTTTGCCGGGCGGCAGGTTTCCGGACCGCTCACGCCGGGCGCGGATCAGGTCGGAGATGTATTTCAGGGGAGTGACACTCATGTCTTTGTCGTTCGTTCAGTCGGGGAGATTATTCGCCGCGGGCATAGAGAGAGAAAACGCCGCTTTCGGTGAAGAAAAAGCGGGCTTGCCGGGCTGAAGCGGGAAGGATGCCGACGGATTCCTTCTTCCCGGCCTGCCAGAGTTCCGCGCGGATTCCGTTCCCCGTGGCGGTGAACCGGACCTGGAGCAACGGGTCTCCTTCCGGGCTCCCGAGGAAGATATACCGGGTGTCGCCTTCCGCGATCTCCTTGAGATCCAGAATATAATGGGCGAGCGGGTGATGGATGCCGGCGGTGATGCGGACGTCCCCGGCGCCCTCCGGATACAGCGCATCTCCACGCTGGACCAGTCGGGTGGAACCGGTGGCGGGGTACATGTTGGAGTTGGCAGGGAGCACGTCGCCGGAGAGGTCGATTACGGAATAATCCAGGTCATAGCGGAAGAAATTGTTCCAGGCCCCCTGGCGGATGAAATGCAGGTCAGCAGGCCCGTATCCGCCGGTGATGGTGGCGGGAATCCGGATCCCGTCCCGGACGATGTCGAATTCCGTTCCCGGGTTCCGTTCTTTCGAATAATACAGATACAGCCGTCCATAGGTCCACCGGCTTTCATCCGTGGACTGGCCGCGGTCGAAGGCCATGAAGACGTACCGCGTTTTGTCTCCTTCCGGGAAGGGTGTCACATTGTTCCACCCCCGGAATCCGCCGTCCGTCAAATCGATGTTGAGGTTGCCGACCGGCCGCAGGTGGGGGAAGGAGAGGACCGGGTAGTTGTTCCGCCCGCCGCGCTGCTGGTCTCCCGTAAAGACATACCGTTTCCCGCCGACCTTCGAAGAGGTAACTCCGGTTGCGTCCACATCGGTGTTGCAGGAGAAATCCTTGAATCCGCCGTCGGGCCGGTCGCTGGTCTGCAGGCGCAGCAGATACTTTTTCGCCCTGCTGCCGTCCGGCAGCCGTTTGGTCGCATAAATCATGACCCATTTCCCGAGCTCGTCGTCCCAGAATATCTGGGCATCTTCGTCTCCCGAGAGGGGCTTGTCATAGTCCAACAGGTCGAAATCCAACCGTGTGACGCCGTACCGGGGGTCGGACAGGGATTTGGCGATGCCCAGCACATGCATGCTTCCTCCGGTGATGGGATGCCGGCGCTGGAACGGGATGGTAATCTGCCAGATTCCCGCTTTCCGGTTGTACATGATATGGGGTGCGGCACCTCTCCAGATGTCATTCAGGTAGGAGGTGACGATGCAGCCGGTCATGTTGACCTCGGACGTTCCCAGATCGAGCGTCAGGATGACCGGCCCGCTGCCGCCGGTCCGCGCCGTGACGCTGTAATACAGTTTGTTATTCTCTATGATGGGAGCTCCGTCCTCGTAGGTCAGCGTGCGGATGTCGGCGAGGGCGGAACCGGCGGACATGACCTCCCGTGCAGTACGGATGGGGGTCTTGCCGCGGCTGTCAATCCCGCTGCCCCAGTAGAGCGAATCTTCGCACATGTGCGGAATGGAAGCATCCGCCTGTCCTTTTCCGACCAGGGTCCATACGGGCTGGGCCTGACTGGCGGCAAGCGGCAGGAGAAAAACAAGCAGGGTGGGGAAAAAGCGTTTCATGGGCGATATCATGGCTGGTGAAGATAACAAATATAGGGATATATTTGGGAAAAATGTTAATTTTGTAAAAACCCGCACCATGAAAAGAATCCTTCTCCTTGCTGTCGCCATTCTGGCTGTTTTCCCCGTTTCCTGCCGTCGGAGCGCGGAAGGCCTTCCCGAAGAGGTCCGGATGGACAAACAGACATTGCAGGACAGAATCATGGGTGCATGGGCCGGCCAGACCATCGGATGTACTTACGGCGGTCCGACGGAATTCCAGTACAACGGGACCATGATCAATGACCATATCCCGATTGAATATCCGGAACATCGGATCCTTTGGTATTTCGATAATGCTCCCGGCCTGTATGACGATGTTTACATGGACCTGACTTTTGTGGATGTGTTTGATAAACAGGGGCTGGACGCGTCGCAGGAAGCATTTGCCGAAGCGTTTTCCCATGCGGGGTATCCGCTCTGGCATGCCAACCAGCAGGCTCGTTACAATCTGCAGCAAGGCATGTCTCCCGCAGTGTCGGGCTATTGGAAGAACAATCCCCATGCGGACGATCTCGATTTTCAGATCGAGTCGGATTTCGCCGGCATCATGTCGCCCGGGATGGTCCGAAGCGCCGTTGGTTTCGCAGACCGGATCGGCCATATCATGAATTATGGGGACGGTTGGTACGGAGGTGTTTACGTGGCCGCCATGTACGCCCTGGCTTTTGTCAGCGACGATGTGGAGTTTGTCGTCCGGGAGGCGTTGAAGACCATTCCGGCGCAGAGTCGTTTCCGTCGCTGCATGGAAGCGGTCATCCGTTCCTGGAGGCTATACCCGGACAATTGGGAATT
>CADBPH010000046.1 GCA_902796455.1 uncultured Bacteroidia bacterium | reverse complement strand
TTTCGGACGACCGGTCAGGGAGCAGCGGTTGTGGAGACGGACGGAGGAGGAGTTCTTGGGGAGCTTGTCGAGGGCTGCCCAATCACCGGCCTCTTTCAGAGCCTTTCTCTTTTCAGCGTACTTAGCAACTAATTTGGCGCGCTTGACTTCGCGGGCTTTCATTGATTCTTTTACCATTGTATACTCTTTTAATTAGTCGTTGTGTTTCTTGAAAGGCAGACCGAAAGCCTTCAGGAGGGCGTGAGCCTCTTCGTCGGTGGTCGCCGTCGTGACAAACGTAATCTCCATTCCGTGGATCTTCGGGTTCTTGTCCATGTCGATCTCAGGGAAGATGATCTGCTCCTTGATACCGAGGGTATAGTTGCCACGGCCGTCAAGTTTCTCGGAAATACCGTTGAAATCGCGGATACGAGGGAGGGAGACGCGGATCAGACGCTCGAGGAATTCGTACATCTTCGTCGAACGCAGGGTAACTTTCACGCCGACCGGCATGCCCTTACGCAGCTTGAAGTTGGAGATATCCTTCGTAGAGTTGGTGATGACAGCCTTCTGGCCGACGATCAGGGAGAGTTCCTCAGCGGCTTCTTCCGCCAGCTTCTTGTCCTGGGTGGCGTCGCCGACACCTTCGTTGATGGTGATCTTGACAAGCCTCGGAACCTGCATCACTGTCGTATAAGAGAACTGCTTCATCAGAGCGGGCACGATCTCTTCTTTGTACACCTTCTTCAGGGTAGGTACATAACCTGCAGGCAATGCTACTGTTGCAACAGGCTCATTCTTCGTCTTCTTTGCCATAACTATTTGATCTCCTCTCCAGATTTTTTAGCATAACGAACCTTCTTGCCGTCCTCGAAACGGTATCCGATCCGGGTAGGGACAGGATTGGTCGCGGTACTCTTGGCCGGGTCGAGAAGCTGGACATTCGAAACATGGATGCCGGCTTCCTGCTTGACGATGCCGCCCTGAGGCTGCTTCGCATTCGGCTTGGTGTGCTTGCTAACGATATTAATACCTTCTACGATGACCCTGTCCTTGGAAGGAATGACCTCGAGGACCTTTCCGGTCTTGCCTTTGTCGTTACCGGCATTCACATAGACGGTGTCGCCTTTCTTGATATGAATCTTTTTCATGATACTTGCTGATTTAAAGGACCTCGGGTGCCAGAGACACAATCTTCATGTAATTCTCACGCAGTTCCCTTGCGACAGGTCCGAAAATACGGGTGCCACGGAGTTCCCCGGCATTGTTCAGGAGAACACAGGCATTGTCGTCGAAACGGATATATGATCCATCAGGTCTGCGGATCTCTTTCTTTGTGCGGACGATGACAGCCTTGGAGACTGTACCTTTCTTCGTATCTCCACCGGAGATCGCACTCTTGACTGCTACAACGATCTTGTCACCAACTGTAGCATAACGATGGTGGGTTCCCCCGAGAACACGGATGCAGAGGACTTCCTTTGCACCGCTGTTGTCGGCCACCTGTAAACGTGATTCCTGCTGTATCATAGCTATTTGACTTTTTCTACAATTTCAACTAATCTCCACCGCTTGGTCTTGCTCAGCGGACGGGTTTCCATGATGCGGACGGTATCGCCTTCGCTGCACTCGTTCTTTTCGTCCTCAGCGACGAATTTGGTGGTATGCTTGACGAACTTACCGTAAATCGGGTGTTTTTCCCTGGCCTCGGTTGCAACGATGATCGTCTTGTCCATCTTATTGCTGACCACAACACCTATTCTTTCCTTACGAAGATTTCTTTCCATAGGGCGTCAAATTATTTCTGTTCATTTTCTTTCTCGGCAAGGACGGTTGCCATGCGGGCGATATCCCTGCGGATCTTCTTGAATTCGGATGTATCCTCTAATGGAGAGATGGCGTGGTTGATCCTCATGGAATCGAGTTTGGCCTTTTCTACTCCGATGCGGTCCTGCAGGTCTGCAATGGACATCTCGCGTACTTCAGCTATTTTCATTTTCAGTCTCCATTAAATTATTCGACATAATCTCTGCGGACGATGAACTTCGTGTCTACCGGGAGTTTGGAGGCAGCGAGTTTCATGGCATCGCGTGCAATCTCGAGGGAAACACCCTCAGCCTCGAAGAGAATACGGCCGGGCGTGATCGGGCAGACAAAGCCCTGCGGATCACCCTTACCTTTACCCATACGGGTTGACAACGGTTTCTTCGTGAACGGCTTGGAAGGGAATACCCTGATCCAGATCTGGCCCTCACGGTTCATCCTACGCGAAATAGCCTGACGGGCAGCTTCGATCTGCTGCGCGGTAAGCCAACAATTTTCAAGGGTCTTCAGACCGAAAGAACCGAACGCAAGCTGGTTTCCCCTCTGGGCGTTACCTTTCATGCGGTTCTTCTGTTCCCTTCTAAATTTTGTTTTCTTCGGTTGTAACATTGCTGTATAACTTTAAAAAATATTTCCAAATTCCCTAAACGCTTGAGTATCAGTCGGTTGGGTAAACTTTTCCTCAATTTTGGGATTGCAAAGTTAGCAAAAATATCCGGAAAGCAAACACTTTTCAGATTTTTTTTCAACTTTTTCGACCACGGAAATCAAAAGTCATTATCCGGAATTTCAATCATTTACGCAAGGCGACAAAAAATTTTTGGCACGATTTTCGACACGAGTCGGAAGGACCGAAAAAACAGTCTCTGCAAAGTGTTTCTACATTTGCCCCGAAATGAAACGGACCGCCTTCCATATCCTGCTCATTTCCGCCTTGCTGGCGGCCTTCCCCGCCGCCGGGGCGGCACAGGAGCAGCGTCCCTCCGTCCTGCACTACCGCGTGGAGAATGGCGACACCGTTTTCGTTGAAAATCTCAAACCGGCCTGGAAATGGGCCTCCGGACGCAAATCCAAACGGGACTGGAAGAAATATACGCGGCTGGTATACAATTTCAGCAAAACCTACCCCTATGCCCTATTTGCCCGGGACCTGGTCGCCCGGACCGACAGCACCTTCCTGGCCGACAACATGGGGCGCCGGAAAAAGGAAAAATACGTCAACAACCTGCAGAAGAGTTTGTTCGCGGCCTATGAAGACCCGGTCAGGAACATGACCATCACCCAGGGCCAGCTGCTGATGAAACTGATTGACCGCGAGGTCGGGAAGAACTCCTACAATATTATCAAGGATTACAAAAGCGGCATGGCAGCAGGATTCTGGCAAGGGATTGCGAAGATGTTCGGCAGCGACCTCAAACGGCCCTACGATCCCGCCGGGGAGGACCGCGACGTAGAAGACCTGGTCAGGAAATGGCAGCGCGGGGAGTTCCCGGACTATTATTTCTCCATATTCGGACAGTACCCCAAGACCCCGGTCGTCAAATCGAACGAAACATAGGGAGAGGAATCCATCCAGTCCTTGAGGATCAGCAGGCGGGCTCCGCCGGCTACCGGCATGTCCACCCGGGTATGGTAATGGCCGAAAATAAAGTAGTCCACCGGCGTTTCCGCACAGAAATCCACGCACCATTTGTACAGCGGCTCATCTTCACCCCGGAACACGTATTCGACACTTTTCGCCAGCCGGCTCTTCTTGGACCATCCTTTCCCGAGCCGGAAAGCCAGCCAAGGATGCAGGAAACTGTACAGCACCTGGAAGAAACGGGCACGGAAAACCCAGCGCATCAGTTTGTAGGAATACATCCCGGGACCCAGCCCGTCCCCATGGCCGAGGCAGAACCGCTTTCCGCCGGCTTCCAGCACGTAGGGCTGCTCCAGGATCTCCATTCCCAGCCGGGAAAAATAATGGTAAATCCAGATATCGTGATTCCCCCGGAAGAAATAGACCTTCACCCCGGCTTCAATCAGGTCCAGGATGGCGGAAAAGACCCGGACATACCCCATCGGGGCCACGTCATGGTACTCATACCAGAAATCCCAGATGTCCCCAAGCATGTACAGCGCCTTGGTCCGCTGCGGATCCAGCGAGCGCAGGAAAGCCACGAAACGCCGCTCCCGGTCCGCCGGGTCCTTGACATCCAGGCCCAGGTGCACATCCGAAACGAAGTATATGAGATTGCGCTCAGGCATGGGGAACCATTTAGAAAAGCAGAATCAGCAGGGCGACCAGCAGGCAGTACAGGGCGAACCACTTCAGCGAAGCCTTCCGCACCAGGGCGATCATCACCTTGCATGCGAACAAACCGCTTAAAAAGGCAGCGACAAAGCCGATCAGCAGCGGGAGGATTCCGATACCGCTCCCCAGGGGGGTGGATCCGGTCATGGCCTTGAGGACATCCAGGCACTGTTCCCCGACAATGGGGACCAGCACCATGAGGAAAGAAAACTGGGCGATGACATCCCTTCTCACCCCGCTGAGCAGGCCTGTCGCAATGGTGGTGCCGGAACGGGAAAGACCGGGGGCCACGGCACATGCCTGGCCGATACCGACCAGGAAAGCCTGCCAGTAAGAAATCCCATTCCTGGCGGGATTCGTCTCTTCTTCCTCCGGCGACCGGGCTTTCCGCTTCTGCGTGCCGACCCAGTCCGAGAACGACAACAGGACCGAGGTCGCGCACAAACAAGTGGCAACCGTCAGCAATCCGGCGCCGAACAATGTCTCGACCTGGTCCTTGAAGAAAAAGCCGACGACCGCCACCGGGATCATCGAAACCAGAATCTTGCAGATGTAATCCGTCTGGTCATTGTACCGGAACTGGAACAATCCTTTCAGCAGGTCCAGGATTTCCTTCCGGAAGACGACGATCGTGCTCAAAACCGTCGCCATATGGACCGTCACCGTATAATCCAGGAACCCTTCCGTTTCCACGCCCAGCAACTCCTTGAAAATCATGAGATGCCCGCTGCTGCTGACCGGAAGGAACTCCGTCAGGCCCTGCACGATGCCCAATAAAAGGGCTTGCAACCAATCCATAAGCGCTTATTTCTGGGGCTTGCCGCCCTTGAACAATCCCATGATCGCCACGATTTCAACGGCGATGCCGCCGAGAATCACGACCGGAGCCAGCACCAGGCGGCGGAAATCAAACATCGCGGTATTGAACACGGCCGGATCCTTGCTCCCGCCTCCCATCATCAGGACGAATCCCAAAATCATGACCACCAGTCCGATCACCAGCAGCCGGAGCCCCTTCGGGGTAATGGCCATCCGCCCGTCCGGACCTGCCGTCACTTTCTCTTTTCCCATATCAGAAAACTTATTCAACTTTCGCCAACGCGAAACGTAACTTAAAAATACAATTCATCTTTACTCAGGGACACCAGCCGCCCGACGACGAAATAGGTGCTCACGACACAGATCACCACACCGGAGACCAGCACGATCCCCATCACTTCCAGCAGCGTCCGCAGCGTGAAAACATCAAACAACTGCGAAAACTCGCTCCGGACAAAGTACAGCAGCGCGATCAGCAGGATGATCGCCAGGATCGCGGAAAAGATTCCGAGGAATGCGGACCGTACCAGGAACGGCCCCCGGATGAATCCCTTGGTCGCCCCGACCATCTTCATCGTGTGGATATTGAAGCGCCGCTCGTACACCGACAGCCGCACCGTATTGTTGATCAGCACGAATGAGATGAACAGGAGCAGCACCACCAGCACGCCGATGACCAGTGAAATGCGGCTGAGATTGGTGTTGAGGGCATCCACGAGCGACTTCTGATACACCACTTCATCTACCAGCGGAGAGGCCCCCAGCCGGGAGGAAATCACTTGCAGGCTGTCATCCGACACATAGTCGGCTCCCAGTTGCACGTCGATCGAGACCGGAATCGGAGAGGTTTCGAAGATATCCAGGAAATCCTCGCCCAGCATCCGGGCCATTTCCTCTTTTCCGCGCTCGCGGGAAATGAATTCCGTGCCGCGGACATAAGGAAGCGCCTCCAGCGTGCCGAGGAACTCCTGCGCCTGCTCCTCGGAGACATCCGGATTCATCAGGACCGACACCTTCATGTGCTCCTTGAAATAATCGGAGATTTGCTGGGAATTGACCAGCAGCAAACTGGCCATCCCGACAAGCAGGAGTACCAGGCTGATGCTGATGACCGAGGACACATAGGAGCCTGCAATCCGCCTGCGGATCAATTTTATTTCTCGCTTCGCCATCTTAGCCGGTTTCCAGAATAATTGTCAAAGATAATGAATTATAAATTTTTCAAAAAAAATTCTTACCTTTGTTATCACAATATATATAGTATGGGGGATTCTGTCAAAAAGGTACTTTTCGTCAATTCGGAGATCTATCCGTATTTGCCGCAGTCTCCGATTGCCGATATCGGCCGGTATCTGCCGCAGGGCATCCAGGAACGAAAGAAAGAAATCCGTTCCTTCATGCCCCGGTACGGTTGTATCAATGAGCGGAAAAACCAGCTCCACGAGGTCATCCGCCTTTCCGGCATGAACATCATTATCAATGATGTAGACCGCCCGCTGGTCATCAAGGTCGCATCCATCTCCTCTGCCAGGATCCAGGTCTATTTCATCGACAACGAAGATTATTTCAAGCGGAAGCAAATATACTGCGACGACAACGGCACATTCTTCGCCGACAATGCAGAACGCGCGATTTTCTTTGCCCGCGGGGTTCTCGAAACCGCAAAGAAACTCCGCTGGGCACCGGATATCATCCACTGCCACGGCTGGATTTCCCACTTGGTTCCCCTGTACTTGAAGAAGATTTACCGGGACGACCCGATCTTCTCGGACAGCAAAGTGGTTCTTTCCCTGTACGACGACACCCCGTCCGCTCCGTTCAGCGCGGACATGGCCTCCCTGGTCCGTTTCGGCGGCATCAAGGAAGCGGATACCGCCCTGCTCGACCAGCCGGATGGCATAAATCTTGCTAAAATTGCCGCTCTGTATTCGGATGGTATCATCCTGGGCTCCCCTGCTGTGGAAGAAGAAATCGTCCGATATTGCCGTGACCTGTCCCTCCCTGTCCTTCCCTATCATGCGGAAGCCCTGGAAAACGGGTCCTATATTGACGAGTATAACAGCTTTTACGATCAGCTATAGACGATGAAAGATCATCTTTTCGGATCAATGGGCAGGCGGCTGCTCTGCATGGCGGCCCTCGCATTCAGCCTGATTTCCTGCGTTGACATAGACCACCGGCTCGGACAGTCCTATCTGGCCACCGGCCTCCAATACGACGTTTACACCGAAGAATTCCCCATCGAGGATATCGAAATGCAACTGCCGGACAGCGTTTCCGGATTCAGCCTGTACCGCTTCACGGTCGGTGCAATCCGTGACGAGTATTTCGGCCTGACGACCCGCTCGGCAGCCTTTACCCTCGTCCCGATGGATGATTCCCTCGACCTGGGGAAACCGGGCACCCGGGTGTTCAAGAGTTTCCACTTCGCCGCCGTCACAGACTCCGTTTCCATCGCGGACCCCGACCAGGCCAATATCCTCCAGAACATCAACGTCTACGCCCTGACGGAGCCGATTGATTTCTCCAGTTCCGAGCCCGTCATTTCCTACGACGCGACCCGCCGGATTACCAAGGGCATCCCCGTTTATGACGGACGGGACTCCCTTTCCTTTGACTTCACCCGCGAATTCGGCGAGCGGTTCCTGAACATCACCCAGCACGACCTGGACACCATCACCAACTACACCAAGCGGTTCCCGGGGATTTACCTCACGGTGGACACGCCGGTAGGCATCGGCGGACGGATCAACATGTTCAAGATCCCGCTCGATGTCCAGAACGGATATGTATTCGGCAGCGGCGCCCTCCTGAACTTCACGGCGGAATTCGACTCCCGCGGTCCGATCGATACCTCGGCCTTCTTCTATCTGGGGCCGATCAATATTTACGACTTGAGCGGTGTAAATACCACGACGCCCAGCACCCATCCGCAGCTTTCCTATAACAAGAACACGCACGAAAGCCAGAACCTTCAGGGCCCGGTTTCCGGAGACAAGTTCTACATCGAAGGCGGCAATGGGGTGAAGCCGGTCATCAAAGCCGCCCCCCTGCGGAAAAAGCTGAATGAACTCATCGCCCGGCACGGCGACCCGGCCCTGGCGGTCATCAACAAGGCGACGCTCGAATTCCCCTTCGAATTCCCCGACGATTATACGCTGATGTACCGGTACCCGACCATCCTGAGCCCGACCTGCCGCATCGTTTCCGACGAGGGGAAAACGTCCTACGCCGGACTCAGCGACGCCAGCGTATCGACTGAGAATCAGGGAAATATCAACCGCTCGCTCTGCGTATACGCGCCGGATGTCACGCACCATGCCCAGGAGTTGCTCAAGCTCTCCGCGGACGAGAAGATCACCAATTACGATATCTGGCTGTTCGCCACCGCTACGGAGATCGTCTCCACCACCAACTCCAACAGCAATTCGGCCGAGATGAATGAATACATGCAGAATCTGATGTATCAGAGCTATTATAACAGCATGTACGGCGGGTATGGCGGTTACGGTGGATACGGATATGGCGGTTATGGCTACGGCGGATACGGTGGTTACGGCGGTTATGGCTACGACAGCTATTACAACAACATCTACACGTATGCCCTGATGGCCCAGATGTACAACAATTCCGGGACACAGACCTCCACGCAGGACCTGATGGACTTCAACCGGTATTACTGCGCCGTCATGGACGGGCCGGCAGCCGCGAGGAAACCGGTGTTCCGGGTCACCTACTCTATCCCCAAAGAAGACTAGGAACCATACACCTGCAGATAATGAAAGGGGCCGACTTGAAAAGTCAGCCCCTTTTTTATGCCGTAAAGCGATCTGTCAAGAATTACTCAGCAGCTGCGATTTTTTCTTCGACATACTTGATTGCATCTGCAACTGTTGCAATATTGCCGGCATCCTCATCGGGAATCTTGATTCCGAACACCTTCTCAAACTCCATGAGGAGCTCGACGGTATCGAGAGAATCAGCTCCGAGATCATTCGTAAAGTTGGCGGATTCGGTCACCTCAGACTCCTCAACGCCCAACTTGTCAACGATGATGGCTTTTACCTGTTTTACAACTTCTTCCTGTGACATAATTAAAAGATTTAAGTTTATGTTTAAAATACACTTGTCTTCTTATCAGGCCGATACCCGGCCACATACATTTTGCAAAGTAAGTAAAAAATTACGACAAAAGAAATTTTTTGGGCTAAAACCGACTTTTTCTCGTTTCGGTGATCTTCCCCGTCAGCAGCACCCGGACCGCTGCGGTGCCTGGCTGCCATCTTCCCCCTTGCTCAAGGCAAGCCATATCCTCAGGCCATTGATCGAATTCAGCAGATAGAACGAATACTTGATGACCATCACGACTGTATAACTGCTGGCCTGGTCGCTGAGCAACCGGTTCGTCCAGAGCATGATCGAGAATATATTGACCAGATTCCACAGATACCACTGGTCCGCATAGGCCAGGGACATGAGCACCTGTCCCAGAATATTGAGCGTGACCACCGTTGCATCCAGCAGCAACTTCGCCCGGTCCAGCTCCGCCAAAGATCCGGCACGGACTTTCGACATGTCAATCCAGTAAAGGATGCCATAGACAAGGGCTGTCCCAAGCACAAAACAAAGGGCGACGGCAAACCACTGGCGGGAGGTCAGCCGGCGCGCCCGCACTTTGGCCGTTTTCCCGTTCTCGCCGCGGGAAATGCCGGCGCCGCGCTTGTGCCACTGCCACATGCCC
Organism: uncultured Bacteroidia bacterium; assembly: GCA_902796455.1. Taxonomy (GTDB): domain Bacteria; phylum Bacteroidota; class Bacteroidia; order Bacteroidales; family UBA932; genus Cryptobacteroides. Next base: position 2,529 of record CADBPH010000046.1, on the reverse strand, counting down.
ACGAACTGCATCGGTAGGAAATACAGGGTATGCTGGAGGAACTGGCCCATGTTTCCGCTGTCCAGGTTCGTGTAGGCACAGATTCCGACGTCCAGGATGCCGAACAGGAATGTCCAGATGTTGCCGTTGGCACTGAGCACCGTATTGATGACACCCATGACCGCCCCCACGGCGATCACGATCTGCTTGACAACCTGTACCCCCGGTTGCTGCAACTTGAAGATGTTGACGATCACGACAGCAGTGACCATCCCCACCAGAATGAACAGGTTGAACCAGAAATTAAAGGATTTCTTTTTCGCTCCCATGCTGTTTCTCTATCATTTATTGCCCGTCATCTTCTCCCGTCAGATGCACCCGGATCCGGTGCGCGAGATCCGGCTTTCCCAAAAAGCCTGCCAGATCCTCCTCCGACGCCGCTGCAATCCGGGCGACACTGCCGTAATGGAGCAGCAAACGCTCCTCCGTTTTCTCGCCGACACCCTTGATTTCCCGCAGGGCGGAAGAAAGCTGCGCCTTGCTCCGGAGATTGCGGTGGAACGTGATGCCGAACCGGTGCGCCTCATCGCGGATTTGCTGCAGAAGCTTCAAAGCCTGTGAATTGCGATCGATGAAAAGGGGATAGGGATCCCCGACCCGGATCACCTCCTCCAGCCGCTTGGCCAGGCCGACCACCGTCAGCCGCTCCGTCAGGCCCAGCTCCGCCAGCGCCTGCCAGGCGAATTCCAACTGCCCTTTGCCTCCGTCGATGACAATCAGCTGGGGCAAGTCATCCGGATCCTCCCGGAGCATGCGGGAATAACGGCGGTTCACCACTTCCTTCATGGAAGCGAAGTCGTTGGCCCCAATGACCGTTTTGATCTTGAACCGGCGGTAATCTTTCTTGGAAGGGACCCCGTCCCGGAACACCACGCACGACGCGACCGGATTGGTTCCCTGGATATTGGAGTTGTCGAAACATTCCATGTGGACCGGAAGCTCTTTCATTCCGATCGCATCCCGGAGTTCGGCCAGGACTTTTTGGTGGAAACTGTCCGGGTCCGTGTGCTCACGCTGGCGCAATGCATTGGACTGCATTTCCTTGGCGTTTCGCGCGCTCAGCTGCAACAGGGAAAGTTTGTCCCCGCGGACCGGAATGCGGAAGGTCACGCCCTCCATTTCCACGTCCGGCAGGAAAGGGACCAGGACTTCCGCCGAAAGGGTCCCGAACTTCGACTGGATTTCGGCGACAAATTCACTGAGCACGGAAGCACGGTCTTCTTCGATCGGAATCCGGAAGCCCAGGTTGAGGGACTGGACGATCGCCCCGCCCTTGATCCGCAGGAAATTGCCGAACGCCTCCCCTTCCTCGAAAACCAGGGAGAACACATCCAGGTCGTTCACGGCGGCATTCATGACAACGGACTTGCTGTAATGCTTCTCCAGGACCTGCATCTTCTCCTTGTAGACCGCCGCCTGTTCGAAATCCAGGGATGCGGCAGCCTCTTCCATCAAAGCCTTGTAATGCCTGATCAAGTCCCTTCCGCCGCCCCCCAGCAGGCGGATGATCTCATCGATATAACCCGCATATTCGGCACGGGAGACAGCTCCGACACAGCACCCTTTGCACCGTCCGATATGGAACTCCAGACAAGGGCGGAACTTCCGCCGCAGGATGGCGTCGGAAGTAATCTTGTTGTTGCAGGTGCGCAGCGGATACAGGTCGGAAAACAGGTCCAGCATCCCACGGGCATGCATGACCGAGCTGTAGGGGCCGAAGTAACGGGAACCATTCTTGACCAGCCTGCGGGTCAGGAAGACTTTCGGATACTCGTCCGCCGTGACGCAAATCCACGGATATGTCTTGGAATCCTTCAGCAGGATATTGTAACGCGGCTTGTACTGCTTGATCAGGTTGTTCTCCAGCAGCAGGGCGTCCGACTCGCTTGCCACGACAGAATACTGTGCATCGGCAATCTTCGAGACCAGGATGCGGGTCTTTCGGTTGAGACGGGCCGGGTCCACGAAATACTGGGCGACCCGCTTATGGAGATCTTTCGCCTTGCCCACATAAATCACATTTCCCTCGGAGTCATAGTATCGGTAGACTCCGGGGGAATGTGGGAACAAGGCTATCTTTTCTCTGATATCCAATTATTTCACGTACTTGGCAATCTCTTCACCGATGGCGTCGCCGCGCAGGTCGCGCTTGAGGATCTTGCCGTCAGGGCCGAAGAGAATGATGTGGGGAATGCCATCGACGCCATACAGGTCCGTCGGGATCCGTTGTCCGTTGATCATATGATTCCACGGAATGCCATAAGCCTTGGCCGTATCGATGGAAGCCTGCGGCTCATCCCAGACAGCGACACTCAGGATGTCGAACTGGTCGCCATGGTATTTGTTGTAGATGTTCTTGAGGTTCGGAATCTCACGCTTGCACGGGCCGCACCAGGATGCCCAGAAGTCCACGAGCATGTATTTGCCCTTGCCGACATAGTCGGAGAGTTTCTCTTTCTTGCCGGGTTCCGTTTCGATCTCGAAGTCCGT
>CADBPH010000045.1 GCA_902796455.1 uncultured Bacteroidia bacterium | reverse complement strand
CCGTCCCGGTGCCGGGTGGTATTCGCCATCTCCTATTAACGGATAACCAAGGGAAAGGAGTTAGATATGAAAAAGTTAGCAGTTGTATTCATGTGCTCTGCCCTCTGCGTGGGTGCGTATGCCCAGAATGATGCGCAGAAAGCGGCAGAGGCGGCTGCGGCGGCCATTGCCGGCGCCCCGAAGGTCGAAGTCAAGGCTCCCAAGCCGAATTATTGGACCAATTCGTTGGTTACCAATATTAATTTCGGACAGAAATCCTATTCGAATTGGGCGAAAGGTGGCAATAACAATGTCACGATGAATGCAATTCTGAACGGGAATGCCAATTATGCCAAGGACAAGATTGTCTGGAAGAACCACGGCCTGTTGAAATATGGCTTCCTGTATTCCGAGGACAAGCCGATTATCCAGAAAAACCTGGACCAGATGCTGTTGGAGAGCACGTTGGGTATCAAGAAAACGAAAACGCTGAGCTATTCCGCCAAGTTTACCTTCATGAACCAGTTCTCCAACGGTTATGTTTACAGCACCCCCGGCAAGCCGAAGGATGCTTCGGAGGATTGGGAACCTTCCCGGCAGGACTGGCGGGATGCGCGCAAGCTGAAATCCGGCTTCCTGTCTCCGGGAACTGCGACCCTCGGTTTCGGTATCGACTGGGTCCCGAACAAGTGGCTGACTGTCAACTTTGCTCCGTTGACGGGCGGTTTCACGATCGTGCTCATCGACGAACCGGGACTCCATGGTGAAAACCTTCGCAAGAACTACGGTATGAAATTGAAAAAGGAATACGAGGACTTGACAAAAGACTTGATTCCGTCCTATTACCGGGGCTCCCGTTTTGAACTGGGTGCACAGCTGACAGTCGGCGCCAAGATCAAAGTCAACGACAATTTCACGGCGGAGACCAAGTTCATCGGGTTCTCGAACTACCTGCAGAATCCACAGAATATCCGGGTTTACTGGGATAACCTGGCTTCCTGGAAGTTGGCGAAATATTTCGCGCTGACCATCACGACCAACCTGATCTATGACGATACGGTATTGATCGTCGACAAAGACTATCCGTCCGGGCACAAGGCGATCCAGTTCTACGAGGGTCTCCAGTTCGGGTTCACCTACACGTTCGCGACCAAGAAGAAATAGCGATAACGATGAAACCGCTGCTGCAGAAGCGTTTCGACGAAACGATGCGCGGACTGCTTCCCGAAGGGGGAGCAGTCCTTGTCGCTTTCAGCGGCGGCATGGATTCTGTCTGCCTGGCGGACCTTCTGCTGCATTCCCGGACGGGAATCCGTTTCGAGGCGGCGCATTGCAATTTCCATCTCCGGGGAGCGGAGAGTGATGCGGATGAGGCCTTCGTCCGGGATTGGTGTGCATCGGCCGGAATTGTCTGTCATTTTTCCTCCTTTGATACGGAATCCGTAGCCCGGGAGCGGGGATGCAGCCTGGAAATGGCCGCCCGCGATTTGCGTTATGCCTGGTTCGAGACGGTTTGCCGGGAACGCGGCCTTGCGGCAACGGTGGTGGCCCATCATGCGAATGACAATGCGGAAACGCTGTTGCTGAATTTGTTACGGGGAACGGGAATCAAGGGCTTGACCGGAATGCCGGTTTGCGCCAAGCTGCCTGTTCCCGGCGCGGAAACGCCCTTGCTGCGCCCGATGCTCGGGTTTACCCGGGCGGAAATCGCTTCTTATATCCGCTCGCGCGGCCTTTCTTTCCGGGAGGACAGCAGCAATGCCGACACGGCCATCCGCCGGAATGCGATCCGTCATCAGGTTCTTCCGGTCATGACTGCCTTGAATCCGGGTTTCCTGGATACGGTGGGGGATGAAATGCGGCATTTTTCGCAGGTGTCCCGGATTGCGGATGAGTATGTCGGGCAGCATCGCGGAGCGGTTGTCCTGTCCGAGACGGCGCACGGGATGGTGATCGGTGTCCCAGCCCTGCTGGAACAGTCCCATCCGGAGTATCTTTTGTACCGCCTGCTGGAGCCTTTCGGTTTTCCGCCGGCCGTCCCGGAGTCGGTCATCGCCCTGTTGCGGGGCGGCGGTACGCTGTCCGGGAAGCAGTTTTTCTCGCCGGCTTACCGGCTGGTCATGACGTCGGATTCCATGCTGGTGGTCCCGCAGCCTGGTCCGGACGGGCCTTTTCGGGAAGGAATCCGGGAAGGGGACAGCTGCATGGTCGTTGAAGGGGATGGCGTCTATGCGTTTGCCGGGAGGCGGTTCCATGTCCGGCAGCTTCCCTGGTCTCCGGGGGCGGATCCGCATGTTCCCGAAGGAACGGTGCTGCTGGATGCGGAGGCTTGTCCCTATCCTTTCCTGATCCGCCCCTGGTCGGCCGGAGACTGGCTGGTTCCGTTGGGCATGCGGGGCAGGAAAAAACTCAGTGATTTGTTTGTCGACTTGAAAATGAATCTGCTGGACAAGGAAAAGGCCTGTGTGGTGGTCAAGGAAGACCATCATGTCGCTGCCTTGCTGTGCCGGCGGATCGATGCGGCGGTCAAGGTGAGCAGCCGGACGGTATCTGTCATCCGGATTACGGAAAACGGCTGACCAGGATCCTGGCCAGCCGTTGCAATCACAGGGATGTCAGCTATAACTGGATGACGTATTCGAACGGCATCCGGGCGTAGACCTTGTCCGAAGTCCGGAAATCCCAGTTCCTGAAAGAATCCCGGATTCCTTTCATGCCCGGGAACTGGTCCAACGCTGCTTCTTCAGACGTTTGTCCGAGCGTTTCCATCAGGGTCTCCAGGGTCGTTTTCGGCTTGGGATAATTCTCAATCCGCCACTCGTCCAGGTTCCCGTCCGGGGTGCCGGCGCAGATGGCGGCGTAGTGGAGCGCGTCTTTCAGCGTTCCGATCTCGTCGACCAGCCCGATCTCAAGGGCATCGGCTCCGGTCCAGACGCGTCCCTGGGCGACGGAATCGACGAAGGCGGGGGTCAGGTCCCTTCCCTCGGCGACGGTGTTCACGAACGCATCGTAGATATGCTCAATGCTTGCTTGCATGTAGGCGGTTTCCGACTCGTCCATGGGACGGGTGAGAGAGGGCATGGTGGAATGCTTGTTGGAGCCCACTGTGGTAATGTTGATGTGGAGCAGGTCTTTGGCTGTTTTGCTCAGGTCGGGAATCATGCCGAAGACTCCGATGGAACCGGTCAAGGTCGTCTTCCCGGTGAAAATCTTGTCACAGCTGTTGGAAATCCAGTATCCGCCCGAAGCCGCATAGTCGCCATACGAAGCGATGACCGGTTTGACCTTCCGCAGCAAGTCGATTTCCGTTTTGATTTTGTCGGAGGCGAGGACACTTCCGCCCGGAGAAGCGACCCGCAGGACAACCGCTTTGATGGTGGAGTCGGCGCGGACTTTCGAGATGATGGAGGCGTAGCGGTCTCCGGCAATCTGGCTCTTCTGGGAACCCTCGACAATGTTCCCTTCGGCGTAAATAATGGCGATCTTCTTCTTTGCCTTGAAGTTAGGAAGGACTTTCGCTGCGATGTAATCCGGCAGGGCAACGCTTTTCACTTCGTCGTATTTTTCCGCGCCGAAGAGGACGGTGAGCTTCTCTTTCAGCTCTTCTTTGGTAACCAGTTCATCCACAAGCCCGTTGGCCAGGAAATCTTCCGGGAAATTGAGGGCGAGGTCGTCGATCAGGGCAGAGAATTTCTCCGGAGCGATGGAACGGCTTTGTGCGATTTCGCCGCAGAAGGTGTCCCAAATGGAAGAAATCATGACCTGGGTCTGTTCCAGATTCTCGGGGCTCGGTGCATTTTTAATGTACATTTCACCGGCGGATTTGTATTTCCCGTGGCGGATCAGCTGAATGTTGACGCCCAATTTGTCGAGCAGGTCTTTCAGGAAGATCATCTGGGTACCGACGCCCGTGATCTGCGAGCCGGCACCGACGTTCGACGTCATGAGGATCTTGTCGGATGCGGAGGCCAGGTAGTAACTGGCGGTACTCGGGTTCTCGATGTACGAGACAATGGCCTTCCCGCTTTGGCGGAATGATTCGAAGCTTTTGCGGAGTTCTTCCAACTGGGTCATTCCGGCTGTTACGCCATCCGGCTTCAGGAAAATGAATTTGACGGAGGGATCGGCCGCGGCCGCGTCAATGGCCTGGACAGCATCCAACAGGCCCACGGTTTTCGTCGCGTTTCCCTGGATGGCGGACATGGGATCCGTCTCCTGCGTCTGTTCGGACAGGACGAATTTGGACATGTCCATGGTCAGGACACCGGATTTCGGGAGGACGGGCTTTGTCCCTGAGGATGAGAGGGATCCGACCAAACCGAAAGTCAGGAATAGGAAAAGAAATCCTGCCAGGAGGATGCCGCAGATGACGGCAAGCGTCATTTTGAAGAAATCTTTCATTTTTTGAAGTAATTATAAGCACTTTAAGTTCCGCATCCGCGAAAGCCGGATGCGCAGTTGCGCTCCTGCGTCGCTATCTCGTTGGAGCGTACTGTTTCAAGATAACAAAAATACGAATTTTTCTCTATCCGTCACCATGGAACGGGGCAAGTCCCCAAGTTTTTTCTAAATTTGCATTCTGTTCTGCCGTTTCCATGGCGAAACCGGCAATAATAATGAAGATTATGGCACAAAAACCATCTATTCCCAAGGGAACGCGGGATTTCGGCCAGCAGGAAATGTCCTGGCGAAACTATATTTTTGATACGGTCAAGGATGTTTTCCGTTCTTTCGGCTATGCCCAGATTGAAACGCCTGCGATGGAGAATCTTTCCACGTTGCTGGGAAAATATGGCGACGAAGGGGACAAATTGCTTTTCCGTATCCTGAATTCCGGGGATCCTTTCGCGAAGGTGGATGCCGCTGCGGTCTGCACCCCGGCCGGTCTGGACGGGGCGGCGCTGACGCGGGAGGTTTGCGAAAAGGGGCTCCGGTATGACCTGACTGTTCCGTTCGCCCGTTTTGTCGTGCAGCACCAGAATGAGATTGCCTTCCCGTTCAAGCGCTTCCAGATTCAGCCGGTCTGGCGTGCGGACCGTCCGCAGAAGGGCCGTTACCGTGAATTTTATCAGTGCGATGTGGATGTGATCGGCAGTCGTTCGCAATTGTGCGAGCTGGAATTGCTGCAAATTGTCGACGCCGTTTTCGCCCGGTTCGGCATCCGCGTCCTGGTCAAAGTCAACAACCGCAAGGTCCTGACGGGCTTCGCCGAGATTGCCGGCTGTCCGGACAAGGTGGTGGACATTACCGTGGCCATTGATAAACTGGATAAGATCGGGCTCGATGCCGTGAAGGCCGAAATGATTGAAAAGGGGCTATCTCCGGAGTCGGTCTCCGTTATCGAACCCATCTTGCAGCTGCAGGGTTCCACGGAGGAAAAACTCGCTGCCATGCGTTCGCTGATGCGCGGCGGGTCCACTTCCGGGCTGGTTTCTGAAACGGGGCTGAAGGGATTGGATGAACTGGAAGAGTTGTTTGCCTTGTTGAAGGCCGCCGGCGTCCGTCAGGAAGTTGAAATCGACTTGTCACTGGCGCGGGGACTGAATTATTATACAGGCGCCATATTCGAAGTGAAGGCGCTGGACTTCCAGATCGGCAGCATCTGCGGGGGAGGCCGGTATGACAACCTGACAGGGATCTTCGGACTGCCGGATATGTCCGGGGTCGGGATTTCTTTCGGCGCGGACCGGATTTATGACGTGCTGTGCGGTTTGGACAAGTTCCCGGAGCGGTTGTCCAGTGCGACGACCTTGCTGATGGCCAACATGGACCCGGAACTTCTCGGATATCTCCTTCCGGTGGCCGGGGCGCTGCGGGCGCGGGGAATCTCCTGCGAGCAGTATCCGGAGGCGTCCAAGCTGAAAAAACAGTTCGATTACGCCTCCCGGAAGGGAATTCCGTTCATCTCCATCAACGGGACGGACGAGGCGGCATCGGGAAAGGTGAATATCAAGAACTTGTCCAGTGGCGAACAGCGTTTGTTCGACAAGGAGGACACGGATGGAATGGTGGCCTTCCTATGCCAGGCGTAAGAGCCCTTTGGGGGACAGGATACGTTTTGTAAAGGAAAAGTTTGTATTTTCAAAAAATCTCCTTACCTTTGCAATCCACATCGCGGGGTAGAGCAGTTGGTAGCTCGTCGGGCTCATAACCCGGAGGTCGTAGGTTCGAGTCCTACCCCCGCTACTGAACAGGACAAGTCGCAAGATTTGTCCTGTTTTTGTTTATGTCGGAATAAACGAAGAAGGACGAATCACTTGAAAACCACTTTGCAGACGGAGAGTTTGTAGTTCCCGTTCTTGGAAGCCTTACCCTG
>CADBPH010000044.1 GCA_902796455.1 uncultured Bacteroidia bacterium | reverse complement strand
TATTTCATATAATTTCATTACGGCAGTTTTCAGTTGGTCGCCGAGGCCGATGGTGTAGCCCTGGCTATAGAAAAAGACGCGGTTGAACGTATCCGTGACGGCAAACAGCGGCAAATCCTTTCCCGTCTTCTTCACCCCGGCCTGCAACGCTTTCTGAATGGAGCCGTCGAGTTCAACGGCCGTCTTAACCGTCTTGGGAAGGGTGCCGTACCGGCCTTCCGCCCGCTCTTTTTCAAACCGGGCTTTCTGTGCTTCATCCGGGAAAACCAGCACGATCGGCCGCCCCCATTTCTCCAGTGCGTCCTTTTCCTTGGCGATGTCCCGCAGCGCGTGGTTGGTCGGTTCCTGCCCGGGGCCGAGCAGCCCGATGATATAATAACCGCGTCCGGTCATGGACAGGAGGGAGCAGGATTTTCCGTCGGAGGAGACAAGGGTTTCTGCATCGAAATCTCCGATTTTGGAAACCCCGGAGGAGGATTCGCGGATGATGAGGTCGACCGTCGTCGTCTTGCCTTCTTCAATCGTAAAGAACTGTACGGTCACGGGAACGGACCCGTTCGAAAGGCGGTTGCCCATCGTGAGCATGTATGTCCCGGTGTCCAGGGATGCCCCGTTCCGGAAGACCGTCTTCCAGCTGACACCGCCGCCCATGTCCACTTCTCCTTCGTCAAAAGAGAGCAGGCGGGGCGTCCCGTCCGTAATCTTGCTGATGGTGAAGTGCGTATAATACTGTGGATTATCGATTATCGGGGTCGGCGTATAAGTCAGTTTCAGGACACCCTTCGGGGAGACGGACTGGCTCGCGGACTCGAAATCGACGTCTGTCCAGGGGCCATGGGCCCGGTATTGGACCTTCCCGGTAACCGGGTCTTTCCGGGCATCGATCCCGAGGGACCGGGCCAGCTTGACGAAGAAGACATCCCGGGATGCGGCAAAGGTCGTCCGGGCCTTGAAAACGCCTTCCGGCGACATGGGAATCCGCCATTCGTCCGCCAGGTCCGTCAGGCGGATGTTTTCCCGGGTCCATCGGATCAATTCTTCCGGCTGGCTCAGGCGGGCTTTCTCTTCCGCAGAAAGGTTTTCCCGGAAGAAGGCCTTGAACGGAGTCAGGAATTCGTTGGCGACCCGGGGGCCGAGAACGGCAGCCGTATCGGTGTAACTGTCCAGGAGATTTTCCATGGTAATGTCACGCAAATCCTTGCTGCTCAGCGTTCCCAAAAGATCCAGGGCCCGCGTGTCGGGATGCCGGGCAAGGAAGTCTCCGATGACTTCGTGGTTACCCATCGAACTGCTCATGAAGCGGGCGGCCCGGGCAGCCTCCTCCTTGGGCAAAGGAAGTCCGGCGGCCCATGCGGCAGCCTCCTCCCGGTCCAGGAAGGTGTCCATATAGGCATGCCGCAGGGAGTCTTCCCGCGCCGTGCGGCGCTGGTTTTCCGCACGCTGCTCCGGAGTGACATCCGGCTTGTTGGCTTGCTCCGGGGGCGGTACGATGTCAATGGACAGCGGTCCTTCCGGCGCCTTGTCGGAGAGGGTGATGGTAACCGAGCCTCCTTCGGCGAAACGGATCCGGGAGAACCCGAAGCGTCCGTCCTTGACGGCCCAGGCGAGCATGTCTCCCTTGCCGGCGGTCAGGAAGGTCTTGCCCTGCGCGTCGGTATATTTGGAGACGGCCGGGTAAAACTCCGCATAGTTGTAAATCATGAACCACACCCGGGCGCCGGGGACCGGCGTTCCGTCTGCCTCGCAGACCAGGACATCGGCTCGGTTGGAGGATCCATAATTGTCGATCAGGTTGATTTCCGTGTAGTTCGGCCCTTCGAGCATGACCTCTTCGGGACCGGTGTAGTGGCCGAAGACCTTGGTGTGCATGAGCAGGCCGCGGCTCGCCGGGGCATTGAACCACCCGAGATTCAGGACCGCTTCGGGCTCGCAGGCGCCCATGAAATACCATTTTCCGTCTGCCCAGGCTTCGACCCAGGCGTGGTTGTCGTCCGTGTGGGCCCACCGGGGCGTGTAGACTTGCCGGGCCGGGATGCCGACCGAGCGGAGCGCGGCCACGGTGAAGGTGGATTCTTCGCCGCAGCGTCCGAGGGAGGTGCGTACCGAAGCCAGCGGGGAACTGGTCCTGCCGTCCGAGGGCTGGTAGGTCACTTTCTCATGGCACCAGTGGTTGACTTCCAGGATGGCCTGGTCCATTGGCAGGTCTTTCACCCGGGGATACAGTTCGCGGAAGAACACCACGCGCGATGTGTCCAGGTTCTCATTGTTGACCCGGACGGGGAGGACGAAATGGCGGAAAAGGAGTTCCGGGACGGTTTTGCCCCAGGACATCTCTTCCCGGGTACGCAAGGCGGCCCGGACATTCTGCAGATAGTAACCGGTCGGTTCGTCCGTGAGGTCGGCCAGGGGCATGTAAGCATACAGGAACTCCAGGGCTTCCGTCTCCTCGCGGGTCAGCCGCAAGTTGTCCACATAGCCTCCGCCATCGGTCAGGGCACCGTCCCGGACCTGGTAAAAAGCCCGCAGGGTCCCTTCTCCGCCATCCAGCCTTTCCTGCAGGGTTTGCTGAACGGTATCCCTGAAGGAAGCGTCGCTGATGAAATGCTTCCCGCCGCAGGAGGAGAGGCAGAGCAGGGCGGCGAGTGCGCCCGTAATCAAATGGCAGTCAAATGTTTTCATTATTTTTCGGTTTCTTGTGCCAGTCGGCCGGCCAGCTCCATGAAGGCCACGCCGTCCGGGCCGCTTCCCAGGGCGGAAGGTTCGCCGGCATCGCCGCATTCGCGGATGCCCTGGACGAGGGGAATCTGGCCCAGCAGGGGGATGCCGAAGCGTTCGGCCATCTTGACGCCGCCGTCTTTTCCGAAGATAAAGTATTTGTTGTCAGGGAGTTCTTTGGGAGTGAACCACGCCATGTTTTCAATCAGGCCGAAAACTTTCCGATGGATTTGTTCGTTCCGGAACATGTCGATCCCTTTTTCCACATCGGCGAGGGCGACCGCCTGCGGGGTCGTAACGATGACCGCTCCTTCCATCGGAATGTCCTGGACCAGTGAGATATGGATGTCACCGGTGCCGGGCGGCATGTCGATCAGCAGGAAGTCTAGGGCGCCCCAACGGACTTGCAAAATCATCTGTTTCAGCGCATTGCACGCCATTGGACCCCGCCAGATGAGTGCCTGGCCCTCACTGGCGAAATATCCGATCGACATCCATTTCACGCCGTATTTTTCCACGGGGAGGATGACTTCCTTGTCTCCCTCCGCTTCCGCTTCGGGCATCATGCCCGTCGTCCCGGTCATCAAGGGAACGGAAGGGCCGTAGACGTCGGCATCGGCCAGTCCGACCTTGTACCCCAGCCGGGCGAGGGCGACGGCCAGGTTCACGGCGACCGTGGATTTCCCGACGCCTCCTTTCCCCGATGCGATGCCGATGATGTGGCGGACCTGGCCGAGTTCTTCCAGCGTCAGGTCGGTCACTTTGTTCTTTTTCTTCGGCGCCGCCTCTTCCTTGACGACGGTCTTGACGTCAATGGTTGTTCCGTACGGCGTCTGCCGGTACAGGACCGCCCGTGCGCTGCCGACCAGGTATTCTGTCAGGGGATCGCGGTGTTTGGGGAACCCCAGGGTTACTGTGACTGCAGATCCTTGGGTTTCAATGTTTTCAACCATTCCGAGCGAAACGATGTCCTGATCGCCCTTGCCGGGATGTTTCACCTCCCGGAGCCATTCGAGTATTTCTTTTTCGGTCATTTCGGCGGATTATTTCGACAATTCCATTTCATCCAGCAGGTAACCTGCGCCTCCCAGTTTGTCCATCAGGAAGAGGACATACCGGATGTCCACGCAGATGCAGCGCTGGAGCAAGGGCTCGAACATCACGTCGCTGGACATGGACTCCCAGTTTCCGTCAAAGGCCAGTCCGATCAATTCGCCGTCCGCGTTCAGGACCGGGCTTCCGGAGTTGCCGCCCGTAATGTCGTTGTTGGTGAGGAAACACGTCGGAACCAGGCCGTCAGCACCGGCATACTGGCCGAAATCTTTCTGCTGGTACAGTTCTTTCAGGCGGGCGGGAACAAGGAATTCATAGTTGTTGGGATCCTCTTTTTCCATGACGCCCTTGATGGTCGTATAGTGGCGGTAAAGCACACCGTCTTTCGGCGAATAGGACTGCACTGTCCCGTAGGTCAGGCGCATGGTGGAGTTGGCATCCGGATAGGAGGGTTCACCTTTCTTCCATTCCATCTGTCCGGCCGTGAAGGCTTTCGTGGCAGCCGCCAACTTTTCCTGGCCTCCCGTGTAGGCGGGATACAACCCCATGATTTTCTCCACGATAGCACCCTGCAGGACGAAAGCGGGGTCTTTCCGGATTTCGGAGAGGGGCTTGCCTTCGAGGCCCTTGACTTTTTCTTCGGAGGAGAAGGCGCTCTCGTCAAAGAGTTTGTCTACATAAGCGTCCAGGTCCATGGTGGCGAAATCGCCGATCCGGTTCGGATACAGGGACGGATCCGCGGTTTTGCGGAAGAAGTCGAACATCGCCTTGGCCATCTCGCGCTCGAGCGGGTCATTGTAATCCTTGAACTGGGAGGCCGTAGCCCGGACAGCCTGGGCGATGGCCGCCGCCGTGTCCGGTTTGTTGCGGATGGCGCGGTTGAAAGACTGCAGGAATACGGAAGCATTGCTGACGACACCCGTGCGGTAAATCGACTCGGAAATCCGTGCCACGTCGTTGCCGGCCTGGCGGGATGCGGCGACTACCTCGGAAATCTCCTGCAGGGCTGAGCCATATTTTTCCTGGCGCTTCTTGTTCTTGCCGACCCATTTCATGAATTCGGCTTCCTTTTCCCGTTCACGGCCGATGATGTTCAGGTTGTCGAATGCGAGTTGCTCGCCCTGCCATTTCTTCCATCCGTTCGCGCTGTTGGCAAACTTATTGGCATATTGGAGGCGGACCTTGGGGTCGGCTTCCATGCCGGCCCACATCACGCGCTGGCGGACCGTACGGGCATCCACGGAGACCCCGTATTGCTGCATCATGGCTTCCAGCTGGTCGGCAGTCTGGAAACGCTGGGTGCGTCCCGGGTAGCCCATGATGAAGGAGAAATCGCCTTCGTTCACTCCTTTGAGAGAAACCTTGAGCGCCTGTTTCGGGACATAGGGCACGTTCGTGGGATCATAGGCGGCCGGTTGATTGTCCTTGCCGGCATAGACGCGGAACATGGAGAAGTCACCGGTGTGGCGGGGCCACATCCAGTTGTCGGTTTCGCCGCCGAACTTGCCCACCGATGCGGGCGGGGCGCCGACAAAACGGATGTCGCTGTATGTCTTGTAGACAATCAGGTAATAGACATTGTTATTGTAGAAACTCTGGACGCGGGCGGTGCAGTTCGGGAAATCCGTGCCGGCCTTTTTCTGGAGCTCCTGGGCCGCTTCTTCAAGCGCTTTCTCGGCCAATTCTTCTTTGTTTTCGGCTTTCTTGTTCTGTTTCAAGGCGTCTTGATAAGCCTTGTCCAGGATGGATGTGACATCGTCCATGTATTCCAGGAAGGTAACGGTCAGTCCGGGAACCGGAAGTTCCTCTTTGCGGTTCATGGCCCAGTAGCCGTCCTCCAGGTAGTTGTGCTCGGGAGTGGACAGGCCTTGGATGGAGCCGTATCCGCAGTGGTGGTTGGTCACCAGCAGCCCTTCCTTGGAAATGATTTCTCCCGTGCAGCCGCCGCCGAAGTGGACGATGGCGTCCTTGAGGGAAGAATGGTTGATGCTGTAAATCTGTTCAGGGGTCAGCCGGCATCCGAGGGAAGACATCGCATCTGCGTTCATTTTTTGGAGAAGCGGAAGCATCCACATGCCTTCGTCGGCTTTTGCCGGAATCAGGGTCATCGCGAGGACTGCGATGACGCAGAGAATTTTTTTCATTGTATTGTTCGATTTAGTAGTTTCACTCTTTGAAGCAGTTCTATTTACAAAGATAGTATTTTTCCGGGTCAGCCGAACAAAGTCGGCTCCAGTTCTTTGGGGTGGAAGCTCATCCGGTGCCAGGGAGTGTATCCGTAGCGACGGATGGCTTCGATGTGCCCGGGCGTCGGATAACCCATGTTCCGGTCCCAGCCGTACTGGGGATAATCCGCGGCGATTTTCCGCATGAAAGCGTCCCGGTGCGTTTTTGCCAGGACGGAAGCCGCAGCGATGCTGGCATAGGTCGCGTCCCCTTTGACGACGGTGATCCAGTCTTTCCGGGTATATGCGTCGAATGATTTGAACCGGTTGCCGTCCACGAGGAGAAACTCCGGCCGGACGGCCAGTTTGCGGACCGCCCGCTGCATGCCGAGGATCGAGGCCGCCAGGATATTGACCTGGTCGATCTCGTCGGGCTGCACGGCCTCGACGGCCCATGCAACGGCTTCTTTCTCAATGATTTCTCGAAGCTCCTCCCGCGCTTTTTCCGACATTTGTTTCGAATCGTTCAGCAACGGATGGTAAAAGCCGTCAGGCAGAATGACGGCCGCAGCATAAACGGGTCCGGCCAGGGGTCCCCGGCCGGCTTCGTCCAGACCGGCCTCCAGCAGGCTCTCCGTATGTCTGGTTTTCAAATGGATTTCTTTTCCGGGCACAAT
>CADBPH010000043.1 GCA_902796455.1 uncultured Bacteroidia bacterium | reverse complement strand
GGTCATTCCCAATTCATGGGGTACTCTCGATAAGGATGGAAATGCGATGGAAATCATGTACGGCGGAGCTACCTTCGTGAAGAAATAGTTTTCATACCGGGCCACGGCCTGCTGTGAAATAGTATGATTGCCCGCTCCCGGATTCCGGGGGCGGGTTTTGCATCCAGGCCCATGGCCGAACGCCCGATGGTTCCGGTGCGATGGAAATCCTTGAATCTCCTCCTTCCAGGGAAAAACACTATCTTTACGGTCAAAAACATCCTATGATGAAAATAATTGCGCCGGGCCTGCTGGTCACTCTGATACTCTGCTATTTCACGGAAGGATTCGTGGACATTGTCGGCATCGCCACCAATATGGTCCAGCAGGACATGGCCCAGAATCAAACCCGGGCAAGCCTGATGCCTTCTCTGGTATTCATCTGGTTCCTGCTTATCTCCGTGCCTTCAGGGCTGGTCATGGACCGGATCGGAAGGAAGAGAATGGTCCAGATCAGCATCCTGATCGGTTTGATTGCACTCCTGCTGCCCCTGCTCGGTTATTCGTTCCCGGTCATCCTGCTGGCGATGTCCCTGATGGGAATCAGTCACGTCGCCCTCCAGGTTTCCCTCAAACCGATGATTACCAACGTAGTACCCGGCAACGACCTCGCCGGAATGATGAGTTTCGGGCAATTTGCCAAAGCCATCATCTCCTTTTCCGCTCCGTTGCTGGCCGGATGGGGTGCCATACATATGGCCGGTTCCCTGGGCTGGCGGGCCGTTCTGCCTGTTTTCCTCTTGATCGGTACCTGCGCCCTCCTGGCCCTTTCGCTGACTCCGGTCCCGCAGGAACAGCGACCAGATAACCGGGCCGGCCTGGGCCGCCGATTCGCAGACTGCTTCAGCCTCCTGCACAATCCACTTGTCGCGCTGACCTTTATCGCCGTCCTATGCCACGTAGGAATCAATGTTGGAATGAATATCACGGCGCCGAAACTCCTGATGGAACGGTGCGAATGGACTTTGGCCAGAGCCGCCAAGGCCAGCAGCTTGTATTTCCTGATGCGGACTATCAGTAGTTTCTGCACTCCGTTCATCCTCTCGGTCATAGACAAGAAGAAATATCTGATATTCTGCCTGTCCCTGATGGTGACCGCCCTCCTGCTGATGTTATCCGTCAAAACGCCCGCTGTCCTTTTCTGCGCGATCGGCATGATCGGCTTCGGCGGCGTCAATGTTTATCCCATCATTTTTTCGGAAGCCATCCTGTCCATGGAAGATTCCCGCAGGAACGCTTTTTCAAGCCTGATGGCCATGGCGTTTGTCGGCGGAGCCCTGTTCCCCACCCTGATGGGAATGGCCGGCGACCGGATGGGGCAGCGCGGCGCGGTCCTGCTGATGGGAATCGGAGCAGCCTATCTGCTGGGATACGGGTTGTGGATGAAAACCGGGAAAGCTGTCCGGTAGCGAGGATGAGGCACGCACGGAACAATATTTGATAAAAATGCGTATATTCGAAAAATTTTCAAGTGATGAAAACGATGAAATATATTCTCGGGGTACTCCTGCTGCTTGCAGGGGTGTCCGCCCAGGCCCAGGGCAAGTTCCAGCCCAAGACGACATGGCCCTTCCTGTATGAGGACTTCCTCGCAGGAAATGTCCTGAACAGCAAGGGAAATACCATCGAATACGACAAGTTGAACGTCAACGTGTCCAACAGCCGGCTATATTACATCAAGGGCGATGACGTCATGGAGGCGGACATGGCGACGATTTATGTCGCCCGCGTCGGCAGCGATGTGTATCTGAACGCCATGGGCAAGCTGATGCGCGTGCTCAAGGAGACGGAACACGGCGCTGTCCTCGAGAGCAAGGAAATCAACATGGACGAGATGCAGAAGACGAGCATCGGCTATGGGAAATCCGCCATTGCCTCCACCCAGAATGTATCGGCAATCGCGCTGGAGGGGATGACGCATTCCGCCGGGAATGAAGGGACGATCAACAAAAGCCTTTCCGCTTTCCAGCAAGAAAAGAACAGCGGAGAAGACCTGGCCCTGCGCGAGCGGCTTTTCCTGATTGTGGACGGCTATCTGGTCCGCGCCCGGAAAAACGAAGTGTTCTCCGACACCCATTTCAATCGTGACGAAACCTTCAAGTATCTGAAAGAGAAGAAAATCAAATGGAATGACGTCGACCAGCTCGCCGACCTGGTCGAGTTCCTGCATGGACAGCTATAATCGAATTATATGAGAAAACGGTATATTGTACCCGTCCTTCTCCTCCTTGCCGCGGCGTGTGCCAAGGAGGAGTTTACCCAGAAAGAAGAGCCGGCCGCCGCGCCGCAGCCGCAAGCGGAAATTACTGAAGAAAAGACTCCTTATGTCCCCGGTGTCGCCAACGTCCTGTTCTCGGACGAGATGGTCGCGCTGATTGAAAGCGACCTGGCCGCCGGGAAAGTCGTCACCAAGTCGATGGGCCTGAACCAGGCACTGGACGAGCTGGGCATCATTTCGATCACCCGGCTTTTCCCGGATGCCGGCCCGTATGAGGAACGCACCCGCCGGGAGGGGCTGCACAAGTGGTATACCGTCGAATACGACACCTCCCGTCCCATGACCAAGGCCTCTTCCGAATTGCGGAGCATCCGGGGCGTGGAACTCGTTGAACCCGAACCGCGGATTTCCATCGGATCCACGTTCAATGACCCGGAACTGGGAAAGCAGTGGGCTTACAACAATACCTCGACCCTCGGGGCGGACGTCAACGTGAAACTGATTTGGGACCGGTACACGACCGGTGACCCGAAGGTCATTGTAGCTGTCGTAGACGGCGGACTCGATCTCAAGCACGAGGATCTGGCCTGGAATTGTCTTCCTGCTGAAAGTAACCAGCACCACAATTTCGTGGACAACTCTTCCACGATCTATCCCCATAACCATGGAACCCATGTCGGCGGCACCATCGGCGCCGTCAATAACAACGGCATCGGTGTAGCCGGCGTCGCGGGCGGCAATTTCGCCGCCGGCCAGAAGGGTGTCCGGCTGCTGTCCTGCCAGATTTTCAAGACCGTCCCGGACGGGGAAGGCAAGACCAAGGACCAGAGCGGGAATACAGCCGGAGCCATCAAATGGGGAGCGGACCACGGGGCTGTCATCAGCCAGAACAGCTGGGGCTATGTCGTCGACACGGACGGGGACGGAACGATCTCCGAAAAGGAGCGCGCCGCGGGCATGGAGGCGACCATCAGCGCATCGCACAAGGCTGCAGTCGATTATTTCATCAAATACGCCGGCTGCGACAACAACGGGAACCAACTTCCGGATTCTCCGATGAAGGGCGGCGTCGTCATTTTCTCGGCCGGCAATGACGCCATGGCCAACGGCGCTCCTGCCAATTATGAACCGATTATCGCTGTCGGATCCATCTCCCAGGACGGTTCCAAAGCGGCTTATTCCGATTTCGGCGACTGGGTGGATATCAGCGCTCCTGGCAGCGGCATTACCAGCACCACGCCGGACAACACCTACGGCAGCCTCTCCGGCACCTCGATGGCCTGCCCGCATGTCTCGGGTGTCGCCGCACTGATTGTATCCTATTTCGGCGGCCAGGGATTTACGAATGCCATGCTGGAAGAGCGGCTGGTCAAGGGAGGCAACAAGTCGTTTGCAAGCAGTACGGTTATCGGACCGCTGGTCGACGCGCTCGGCGCATTCACCTATCCGCTGGATGCACCTGACGCCCCGGTTCCTGCCCTGAATCCGGTTCCGGCCGGTCCGCTGGCGTCTTTCTCCGCCACCGCAAAATCCAATACGGTCACGGTGGGCTGGAAGGCCCAGGCAGAAAACAGGAAAGCGGCCGACGGCAGCATCACGCAGACAGACTATCCGACTCACGGAACCATGGTTTATCTGAGCAAGGACCGCTCGCTGCTGGAAAACATGAATCCTGCCTCTCCGGCCAAATCCGTCAAGACCATGGCCGTCCTCAATACGGACAAGCAGATCGGGGATGCCATGACAGCCTTCTTCAGCGACCTGGATTTCGAAACGGACTACTACGTCATGGCTATTCCGTACTCCTACCCGAAGGTATTCGCGCAGGGCAACACGATCATGACCGTCCGCACAGAAGCCAACCTGCCGCCCGTCATCACCGCAACCGGGATGCCGGAGGTCATTCGTTTGAAAGCTTCTGAGTCCCTGAGCATTCCGGTTACGTTCACCGAGCCGGACGGGCATGATTTCACCGTCAGCTACCAAGCGGGTTCTCCGGCGGACACCCTGCTCAAATCTCAGCTGCAGGAAGGGTATGTTCTCCGGATTGTCGGCGCGGATGCCGGGGAAGGGACGTATACCGGAACGATTACCGCCACGGATAAATATGGCCTGTCAGCAACGTTGAAAGTGACTTATACCATTCTGCCGAACACGCCCCCGACCGTTGCCAAAACGCTGGAGAATATTCTGATCAAAGGCCAATCCAACGCCATTGCAACGGATCTCAGCCCGTATTTCAACGACCCGGACGGAGACAATCTCAGTTACGAAGTGACGAATTCCTCGCCGGGGGTCATCCATACGACCATCAGCGGGAATACCTTGAATATCACTTCCCTGGCCTATGGACAGGCCACCGTAACCGTGACTGCGAACGACCCGCGCAAGGCGTCTGTCTCCCAGGAGATACGCATCGTCGTCCGTGAAGATGGGATGGATGTCGTGGCCTACCCGAACCCGGTCGTAAAGACCCTGTATGTCGGCACCGGCGAGACGGAGGCTCCCGCGCAGATCCGGATTACCTCAGCCACGGGGGCGATGATCTATGACAAAACCGAAACGATCAGCGCATTCAACATGGCAACGATTGACATGCAGGGCTGCGCTCCCGGACAGTACTTCCTGACCGTGGAAACCGACGGAAAAACTTATCAGCAAAAGATCGTGAAGAAATGACGAAATGCTATCGATATCTCGCGGCAGCGATGTTGCTGACCGTGGTTTCTATCCCGCGTATGTTCGCCCAGACGGAAGGGGGCAGTGAAGCCTTCGGCTTTGCCGCCGGGACTTTCGACCCGGCATCTGCCGGCATAGCTTTCACCGGGGCAGCCGCTTCCTCCTCCATCGCCTGGTCCGCCTTCCGGAATTCGGCCGCAATCCCGTTCTACGATGGGAAGTTGGATATCCAGGGGGCTTTCCGGAACTGGGCGCCGAAAGGCAGTGCCAGTACGGATGCGGCGCTCGGCGCCGGATTCGCTTTGGGTGAGAAAGCCGGCGTCTCCGTGGGTTTCGCCTATCTTTCGGGATCCGAATACGAAGCCTTTGATGCCAATGGCGCGCCGAAAGGCACCTTCAAGCCCTCGGACATGATGGTCGGGGCCGGATTCGGGATGCAGTTCGGTGAAATGTTCTCCGCAGGCCTGAATGTCAAGATGTTCCGCAGTTCCATCTCGGACAAGGATTCGTATTCCGCCTTTGCCGGTGACCTGATGGTCATGGG
>CADBPH010000042.1 GCA_902796455.1 uncultured Bacteroidia bacterium | reverse complement strand
GGGGGAAAGCTGCCGAGAAAGAGCATGACTGCGTTCTCGGGCAGGAAGGGTTCGAAAGGATGTTGTTCAATGTCCGGCATGGCGGAAATCCTCTTCATCTAATTGTTATGAATGTGTCAGCTGCCCGATTGTCTTCGGAGAGGAGAGACTGATGCTGTCAACCCCGAGGGCGGCCAGGCGGAGTCTGGCTGCCGGATGGGAGGCCATTTCGCCGCAGATGCACACCGGTATTCCTGCGGCGTGGGCAGCCTGGACGGTCATTCCGATGGCGCGGAGAACAGCTTCCGCCATCGGGTCATTCAGGTAGGCGACGGCGGGATTGCCCCGGTCTGCCGCCATGATGTATTGTGTCAGGTCATTGGTGCCGATGCTGAAAAAGGCGGCTTCCTGCGCCAGTTCCGGTGCCATGAGCACGGCGGCAGGCGTTTCTATCATGATGCCGGCGGGTACGGTGTCGGCACAGGGAAGGCCTTCCGCGCGCAGCTCGTCCCGGCACCGGATGAGCAGGGCTTTCGCCTCGCGGAGTTCTTCCGGGCTGGTTACCATCGGGAACATGATCCGGACAGCGCCGTCCGCACCGGCCCGCAGGATGGCCCGCAATTGCGGTTTGAAAACTTCTTCGTGCCGGAGGCAATACCGGAGCGCCCGCAGTCCGAGGAAAGGATTGTCCTCGACAGGCAGGGCCAGATAGGGGAGCGACTTGTCTCCTCCTATGTCCAAAGTTCTGATCGTGAGCGTTTTCCCGTTGCAGAGCCGGGCGGCTTCACGGTAGATGGCCAGTTGTTCTTCATCCGAAGGCAAGTGGTCGGATTCCATGAAGATGAATTCGGTCCGCAGCAAGCCGATGCCTTCCGCTCCGGCTTGCAGGACTGGCGGAATATCTTCCAGGGAACCGGCATTCCCTTCTATGCGGACCGGATTCCCGTCCGGGCCGGTGAGCTGCAGTGCCGTTTCGGATGCGGACTGTTCCATCCGGGATAGGAAAGCCGCTTCTTCCTCCGGGGTGGGCCATACCGTCAGTTCTCCGGCAGCGCCGTCTATCAGCAGGGGATCGCCCGCGCAGATTGCGTCGATATCGATGCCGAGCAGGACGGGAATGCCTTTGCTGCGGGCGATGATGCAGACATGACTGGTACGGCTTCCCCGGCGCAGAACGAAGGCGCGGACCCTGGAAAAATCCATTTCCGCCGTATCCGAGGGGAACAGCTCTTCGGAAACGATGACGGCATCCTTGGGCATTCCGGCAAAAGGGTTGGGGGTTGCTCCTTCAACCTGCCTGCGCAATCCGCGGCAGACGTCCCGGATATCGTCGGCACGGGCGCGGAGGTATTCGTCATCAATCTCGTGGAAAAGAGCGGCCAGCTGGTCCGCCGCAGCATCAATGGCCTGCGGAAGACCGAGACCTTCCTGCAGGTGTGCCTGGACGGTCTCCTGCAGCATCGGGTCTTCCAGCATCTCGAGGTGGGCGGTGAAAATGGCCTTCATCTCGTCCGCAGCGTTTTCTGCCAGGCGGCCCAGGCGCTCCTTCTCGGCCGCAAAGGCCTCATCCCATGACAGGGTTCCGCCGCGGCACTCAGGGCTTCGGTCCGGGAAAAAGGCTGTTCCCCGGGCCATCCCTTCGATGGAAACGGATGTATGGATCTGCTGCATCAGAGCTGGCTGATCAGGTTGTACACGGCTTCGGCTGCTTCTTCCTCCCGGGGACCCTGGGCGGTGATTTCGATGGGAGTTCCGGATTTAAGGCCGAGGGCAAGGATGCCCAGCATGCTGGCGGCGTTGGCTTTTTTCCCGGCGGCCGAAAGGGTGACGGAAGTCCCGTCAAAAGATTTCACCAGTTTGACCAATTCTCCGGCAGGACGGGCATGAAGGCCGTCCGCTGCGTGCAGGATGATTTCTTTTGTTAGCATGGGATGTTATTCGAATATGCGTACTTTATAGACATGGATGCTGTCGACATTCAGTTTCCATGCGGGATTCTCGGAATAGACGTGGTGCGTCCACCAGCGGATCTCGCCCTTTGTGTAAACCAATTGTTTAGATTTCTCTATGTAATTGACTGATTTTATATCTCTTGTGTTATGTAGCGGCTCAAAGGGACGAATCTTTCCATCCGTCGCGTCGATTACATAGACACCCCGGCTTCCGGAAAAGATCAGTTCGCCGGCATTGATCCGGGTGAGGTCATGGCCTCCTGAGGGCAAATCGCTCCACCGGTCCGTTTCCTCCAGCGAAGGGTGCGGCGAATCCCAGTCTTTGAGCCGGTATGCGCGGATTACGCTTTTATTTCCGTTGGGAGATAGGATCGAGCCCAGGGCATAGAGCCGCTCTTTTTCTTTCATCCATACGGCGCCATGTGCGGCAGTCAGGCTGTCCCTCCACAGGCATTTTCCCGGCTGTTGGATGTCATACAGTTCCAGGCTGCTGCCTTCCGGATGGGAGGAGAGGGCTACGAGAATCCTGCCGCCGGGCAAGATATCGGCAGAATGGGCATTGGGCGCCTCCGTATAAAAAAGGGGTTTGCGGCTTGCGATGTCCAGCAAGAATACACCGCCGCCGGAAGAAGTCACGAGCACTTGTTTGCCGTCACCGACCACTTTGCAGTCGTCCAATGTCCGGAGCCGGCGGGTAAAGTTGGGCCCCCAGGTGGATTCCCCTTCGGCGGAATGCCATTCCCAGACAACCTGATAGTCCGTCGAATCCCGCGGGGGCACCTTGATGATTTGCAACTTGTCATCTCCGCACAGGATGATTTTCCGGACCGTTTTCCCGGCAGGGTTGCATCCGACAGCAATCAGGGCGGTCAGGAAGATCGCCGCCAACATGTTTTTCATCACTAAATATTTGTTTGATCGTCAATCGCTTGGGTCTTATTCATGACATTGGTCAGCATCAGCATGCTGGATGCCATTTCGATGACGCGTCCGTCCCGCGTGCCGTCTTTCAGGGCGTACCAGGACGTCTCGCTGTTAAGCAGGGCCTCGTCATCGACGAAATCGATGTGCGGGAAACGCTGCTTGAGACTGTCGCGGAAAACCACCGTATATTGCCTGCAAAGGCTTTCTACCTCTTCCTCAAG
>CADBPH010000041.1 GCA_902796455.1 uncultured Bacteroidia bacterium | reverse complement strand
ATAAGCTGGGCGGCCTCCGGACACCCGAGCGCCCGGGTGCGATTGTATATCGGGCAACCCGTGATACGCAGCGAGCAATGGTGCTTGTCCACGACCACATCCTCACATTCATATCCATCGGTCATTTTCCTTGCGATCGCAGGCATCTTCTTCCATATCAGCAAGGGAAACCCGGGGAGCAGCGTGAATTTGCGGATGATGTTGCGGAGTCTCCGTCCCGCCTTGGTCCCATACGCCCGCGTCAACCCAAGCGCATCGCCCGGGAGGGTCTTTTCGATCGCCCTGTAAAGGGCGACCGCAGGAAATACCAAGGTATGGTCTCTTCTTTCTGCGTCAGGATGGCCGGCCGCAAGTCGCCCGAGTTCCCAATCGGCATCTTTCCAGATGACAGATGCGGTCTGCTCGCCGTACCGAGCGGCCAAATCCTTACTGAACCACCTGAATATTATTGATTTATCAAGTTTGTATCTATGCTTTCCTTCCACTGGATTTCTCTTTTTTCAATAGCGGCTCTTGTCGTTATTTCAGGACAGGAACTCGCGCGGCACTCGTTCCATGTCGTTACAAAAATACGGATTGTAT
Source organism: uncultured Bacteroidia bacterium (assembly GCA_902796455.1). Classification (GTDB taxonomy): domain Bacteria; phylum Bacteroidota; class Bacteroidia; order Bacteroidales; family UBA932; genus Cryptobacteroides. The sequence goes on along the minus strand of CADBPH010000041.1, from coordinate 1,523 downwards.
GTGTTTTGGAAAATCCTCATTTATAGGGATTTTTCCGAACCTCGCGGACAACAGAAAGGAGGTGAATCAAGAAAACTGGACCCTTTGTTCATCTTCGCGATATCGTGCTCCCGAACGGGTAACACTTCTGCGAAAGGTTGCCACTGACGCCTATCCACGGGCAAGAATCTGCCTCAGAACGGCGCGGAACCGAATCCCTGCAGACCATGACCGTGAAGGATTTACTTTCCCGGCCCCACCTTCAATGTCCTGGATCTGGAGAGCAAAGTGGACGAGATTCGGGCCGAAGACAACTTCCTCATCGCCCATTTGCCCATTGAGGCCATTGATGACGACGAGGAAAGGGAAACGGAGTCCCCCGGTTTAAAAACGCACGCAGAAATGGAACGATGGTATCCGGTGCCCTCCCCAAAGGAGAATGCTACCGGAGGAGGCCATCCGCTGCGCCCTGGGCCATGCGACGGCCGGCATCGAAGGCCTTCTGCAGGTCTTCCTCCCAGTGCGCGTCACGCCACCGGCGCTTGGCTTCCTCGGAGAAGGAGGCCAGTTCGAAACGACCATAGTCCTTCACCTGGTACGTGTTGTAGGCTGCGAGATGTTCCGGCTCGCCCAATGCCGACGCGATGCAGTACTCCATCGACCCGTACCCGTTGCTGTTGTTCCGGTCCGGCAGGCCGTTCATGGTTTCGATCAGAACGACCGGCATCCGTTTGGGCGCCGTCATGCTGTAATCGTTGTACGAGAGCCATGGGAAAGACAGGCGCTCCAGGAACGCGCGCATCTGGCCCGTTACGTCGCCGAAATAGATCGGAGACCCGAGCACCAATCCGTCGGCCTGCGCGATCTCTTCCAGCAGCGGCGTCAGGGCATCCTTGAACTTGCAGACATTCGAGGCCCGTCCCTTGACCTTGCATGCCATGCAGGACATGCAGCCTTTGTAATCCAAGTCATAGAGGCGCACGGTCTTCACCTCGATGCTTTCGTCGACTGACGTCACGCCTTCGGCGAAACGTCGCAGCATCTGTGCCGTATTCATATTGCGGCGCGGCCCGCCGTCGATGATGATGATCTTCTTCATATCGTTGTTTTCCTTATTTCCTGCCCGGACACGCACCCCGGCCACAACGGCAGCCGCAAAGGCCATCCCCGCCGCCGAATTTTTGAAAAAAGTCCGTCTGTCCATGGAGTCGAAAATACTCAGCAGCCCTTGCCGTCGAGACTGCACGACGCGCCGGATCCCTCAGGGCGCGGCTCGAGGCCGACGTCCTTCGAATACAGCGTGACCGTGCCGTCTTCCAGCACATAGCACGGAATCCCGACATCGCCGATCTTTTTGGCCTCGTCGAAAGCCGGGCTGGAGTCCCGCAGGTCCAGGAACTGTTTCAAGTTACGGACGTGCTTCCCGATATCAATCACCTCGAATCCGGGATTCCCTTCGACCTGCTTCTCCACATATTCGCAGTCCGGGCAGGTCTGCATGACAAACATCTTGACCATGGTCGCTACCGATACTTTGTAAAGTT
>CADBPH010000040.1 GCA_902796455.1 uncultured Bacteroidia bacterium | reverse complement strand
CCGCAAACCGGGCCTGGACGCATGGTTCGGCAATGAATTCAACCGCAACAACGCCTGGTTCGACGGATTCGGCCCATTCGTAACGTACCTGAAGCGATGCAATTTACTGCTCCAGCAAGGACGCTATGTAGCCGATGCGGCATACTTCATCGGAGAGGATGCTCCCAAAATGACAGGCGTCTGCGACCCGCCCCTTCCGGAAGGGTACGCTTTCGACTACATCAATGCCGATGTCCTGAAGAACCATGCCCGGGTCATAGACGGCCGGCTGGTGCTAGACAGCGGGATGGAGTACAGCGTACTGGTCCTGCCCAGGCAGGAAACCATGCGGCCCGAGATGCTCGAATGCATCTATAACTTTGTCGAACAGGGGCTTGCGATTGTCGGTCCTGCCCCGCTCCGCTCTCCCAGCCTGCAGGATTACGGACATGCCGACGCACGGGTCCGGGACCTTGCTTCGAAGATATGGAACGGCAGCGGCCGGTGCGGCGCCGGGCGGGTGTATCCCGACGGGACTGCCATGGAGACCGTATTCTCGGATTTGGGAATCTCCCCGGATTTCCAATACAAAGGTGACGCGAAAATGCTGTTCATCCACCGCACGCTCGGGCTTCCGGGAGATCTTTTCTTTGTGTCCAACCAAGAAGACAAGCCGGTGGAAATCCCGGCAAGCTTCCGGGTGAATCCGTCTCTGGAGGCTGAACTCTGGAATCCCGTCACGGGAGAGACTCGCGGCGTGGCAAAAGACGCCTCCGGACACATCAACCTGCGGCTGGACCGCCTGGAAAGCGCATTCGTCATCTTCCGCCGGCGTGCCGCAGAGCCATTTGTCTGCGAAAAAACAAAGACAATCGGGATGAAGAGGGCCTCCTGGAAAGTACATTTCGACGCCTCTGCCGGCCATCCGGCTTTTTCCAAGTCCCTTAAACTGCAGGATTGGACAGCGAACCATGACCCTGCCGTCCGGTATTACTCTGGTAGTGCCCTGTATACCAATACCTTCATGCTCGGAAAGAAAGATCTGAAAGGAACCCGCATCACCCTCGACTTGGGCGAGGCAATGGTCATTGCCTCTGTCAAGGTGAACGGACAGGAAGCGGGCGGCGCCTGGACTTACCCCTACCGGCTGAACATCAGCCCGTGGGTCAAGAAAGGAAAGAACGTCCTGGAAATCAGGGTCTGGAACAACTGGCGGAACCGTCTGATTGCAGACGAGCAGCTGCCGGCGGAACAACGCCTGACCTGGACCAATATCCAACCCTGGAAAGCCGAAGACAGCCTTCAGCGTTCAGGACTGCTGGGCCCTGTTGAGATTACCGTAGAATACTGATTCAGACTCCGGACGCGGTTATTCATGCGCCCGTTCCGCCAGGCGCTTCTCCCAGGCCCAGGCCGCGGAGAGCGTCTCCTCGACGGTACGCTCCGCCTTCCAGCCCAGTTTCTGATTCGCCAGGGTCGGGTCCGCCCAGATAGCGGTCACGTCCCCTGCCCTTCTCGGCGCGAATTTATAATTGAGTTTCAGGTGATTGACCTTCTCGAAAGTGGTAACAAGTTCCAGCACGGAAACCGGGCGGCCCGTTCCGATGTTGAAGATCTCATAATCCTGCTCCATCTTCCCGTCCAGCATCCTGCGCACTGCATATACATGGGCCTTGGCCAGGTCCACGATGTCGATGTAATCCCGCAGGCATGTCCCGTCTTCCGTCGGATAATCGTTGCCGAAAATGCTCAGGCACTCCCGTTTGCCGATCGCCGTCTGGGTAATGAACGGGACCAGGTTGTTGGGAACGCCTCTCGGGAGTTCCCCGATCAGGGCGGAAGGATGCGCGCCGATCGGATTGAAATACCGCAGGGCGATGCCCTTCAGGCCAGGGTAGGCCTTCACGCTGTCGCGCAGGATATCCTCGCAGATCTGCTTGGTATTCCCATAAGGGGAAGTCGCGCTCTGCCGCGGTGACGCTTCTGTCACCGGCAGTTTTTCCGGCTCCCCGTACACCGTTGCCGAGGAGGAAAACAGCACATTGCAACCGCCATGGGTCCGAGCTGCCTCCAACACATTCAGGAAAGAGGAAAGGTTGTTCGTATAGTACTTAATCGGCTCTGCCACAGACTCTCCGACCGCCTTGAACGCGGCGAAGTGGATAACTGCGTCAATCCGGTATCCATCGAACAGCCGGTTGACGGCGTCCAAGTCGCAGAAGTTCATTTTCACGAACGGGATATCTTCGCGTCCGGTGATTTTCTTCACCCCTTCGAAACAGGTCAAATCACAATTGGACATATCGTCCGCAACGACTACTTCGTAGCCGGCTTGGATCAATTCGACCGTAACATGGCTGCCGATGAACCCGGCGCCCCCCGAAACCAATACTCTTTTACTCATAATGACAGAAACTTCTAACAGTTACACCCGCCCTTGTCCGCACCCAGGCAGATTCGTCGGGAAATCATACAAAGATAGCAATAAAAACACTATTTTTGTCCAGATATTTCCCATCCATGAAACGATTCCTGACGATCCTTCTCCTTTCACTGCTTCCCGCAGGTCTCTTTGCGCAGGCTCTCCCGGCGTACCAGCGGGCCATTTCCAAGAACGCCAAAGGATATGCTCAGCGGTACATCGAACTGGTGGACCAGAGCGAACCGCTCCGGAGCGCTTCGTGGGGCGTATTTGCCGTCAAACTTTCAGGAGACACGCTGGCCATGCTGGCACCGGAGAGGAAACTCATTCCGGCATCCAACATGAAACTCATCACAACCGGCGCAGCCATGCATTTCCTGGGACCGGATTTCCGGTGGAAAACCAAGCTCGCCTACTCCGGGACCATCCAGGACGGGGTACTGCAGGGGGACTTGTACCTGGTCGGCGGCGGTGACCCGACCATCGGCTCGCGGGACACGATCGCTCCGGCCACGGAAACCCTTTTCTCCCGCTGGGCCGCCCTGCTGGCAAAGGCCGGAATCCGGAAAATCGACGGGCGCCTTATCGGCGACGGACGGTACTTCGACGGCCCGCTCGAAATGGATGAATGGTCTTACCAGGATGTCGGAACCTATTATGGCACAGGCGGGAACGGCCTGTGTTTCTACCGGAATGTACAGGATATCGACGTCGCTGCCGGCGATCGGGTCGGGGATCCGGTCAAGGTGACAGTCCGGTATCCGGAAACGCCTTGGGTCCGGCTCACCAACCGCGCCAAAACAGGCAAGGCGAAAACCGGGGACAAGCTTTATCTTTTCTGCACAGACTTCGCCCCCGCTGCCGAGATGCGCGGGACTTTTGCCATCGACCGCAAACCGAAAAAGGAAGAGTGCAGCAACAAATACGGTGCAGCAACCTGCGCGAACGAATTCAAGAAATACCTGGAAGGCAAAGGGATAACGATTACGAAAGGCATCGCGGACCTGGATGCGGAAGGGATGATCCGTCCCCTGCCGGAGGGCGGCGGAACGACGGACAAGGCGCCCGAAGCCGACGCACTGACGCTCCTGGGGACAACCGAATCCCCTACCCTCGCCCAGGTTGCCTATCTGACCAACCACCGGAGTGACAACTTCTATGCGGAGACCCTGCTGAGGACCCTGTCCCGGAAACGCTCCGGAACCGCGGTGTACGACTCGTGCCGGACTGCCCTCACCGATGTCCTGAAGAATTTGAAAATCAACATGTCTTACGGGGCCCAAATCGTGGACGGGAGCGGCCTGGGCCGGCAGAATTACATCGCACCGGAATTCTTCTGCCGTTTCCTGAAAGCCATGATGGATTCTCCGGTATTCCCGGATTATATCCAGACCCTCGGACAACCCGGCCTCGACAGCTACGCCGACCGCATGAGCGGGGAATCGCCGGCACTTAAAGACCGGATTTATTACAAGAGCGGTTCGATGAACGGCGTACGGTGCTACAGCGGATACATTGTCCCGTCCGACGGCTCAAAAGAAGATACCATCGTCTTCTCCGTCATGACCAACAACTGCACGGCTCCCTCCTGGAAAGTCTACCCGATGATTGACCGGATCATCGCCCTGCTGGCGGCCGAAAACTAACGGCCCAATTCTTTCATCCACGCGGGTTTGTCATACCGCCCCTGCGCAGCGAACGGAGCGCGCTCTTCCGCCCACTTCGGATTGTAGAACACCGT
>CADBPH010000039.1 GCA_902796455.1 uncultured Bacteroidia bacterium | reverse complement strand
TAATTATTAATCAAACGAGTATATCCCAAATTGTTGTTTACGGAAAAAACTCTTTTCTGAGCGACTTGCTTAATTACGTTAAGTTTACCGGAATAATGTCCAGATAAATCCAGGTAATTTGAAATCGTACAGCGATTAAAATTTTGTAAATCTCTTTGAACCTTACCGCTCTTTTGAAGATAGCAACCTGGATAGGCTTTCCCTGTCCACGACATTCTTGGCGTGGAATAAGAAGACTCATAATCAGTAAACCAATCTCCAAATTGAGAGCAACTGATCCCATCTCCCATAAAACCAGAAACATCAATATGATGTATTCTTGTATTATAACTATACGAAGAGACATTTATCCCATATGTACTCTCCTGAAACCCCTCCTTTGAATCCGAATAATCGCGAATAGTTCTGTCTCCAATCAAAGTGCCATCATGAATCTGAACATTTATACAACACGAAATCCAAAACATAAAACTAGACTGAGAAAAAGGTGTTTCCGGACTGGCTTTATAATATTTAGATTTCCGCGAACTATCCAAAATATTATGATATGATCCACCACCGAGATCTATATCAAATTTTTCCAAATCCTGAATCAGTACTTGCCCACATAGCGAGCTATTCTTTTCTCCTACCGTCCTCGGCGTAAAACAGTAATCGTTTTTCGGAAACTTAATCCCGTCGTAGCCGTTCTTGTAGGCCCACTGGATGGCGTTGGTAAAGCCGACGCCGTTGTTGTACATAAGGTCGTACTGCCGGTCGGTATAGTGTCCGTCTTTCCCTTTGCTCTGGTAACCGGGGGTAATCCCGAACTTCTTGAGGTCCACGAGGTAAACGCGCTTCGGAGCAGTCGTATCCCAGGGGAAAAGGGGCTCTGTAGATTCGCCCCATAGGTCGACCAGGGTCTCGTAATACTCGCCGGAAACCTTCACCTTTTGGATTTTGGTTTCCTTGGAAATGCCGTAAATCGGGGTCACCAGCGTCCGGTCCATCTTCAGCGCCCCATTCTTCAAAGAGCCGTTTTCGAGGTCCAGGATACAGCCGTCCGGCATCGTGAGCGATTTGCCGTCCAGCGTCATATCTCCTTTGATGACATATCGGACATAGGGCTTCGCCAGCATCTCCTGCCTGAGGGTCGATCCCGTCAGTTCCACCCGTTCCAGGATGGACCCGATCGCTCCGACATTCCGGCGTTCCGCACCGGATGCTGCCGGCCGGGAGGACGATACAGAGACCGTCTTTGTCTCCGTTTTCGGTTTGCTTTTCCGCCCCAACAGCTGATCCAGCGTGATGCTCTTGGCGTTCCGCAGGTCCTGGGCGGAGCTTCGATAAGACGGAATCACCGCCATCATCCCGATCGCTAAAGCCACGGCGACTCCGCCGGCCAACCATTTACCTTTTTCCATACATTTCCTCGTAATAGTTCCTATAATCGCCGCTGGTAACGGAATCGAGCCATTCCGGGTTGTCCAGGTACCAGCGGACCGTCTTTTCCAGGCCTTCTTCGAACGAGAGCGAAGGACCCCAGCCCAGTTCCTTCCGCAGTTTCGTTGCGTCAATGGCATACCGGAGGTCGTGTCCGGCCCGATCCTTCACGAATGCAATCAAGTCCTCATCCGTCCCTTCCGGGCGCCCCAACAAACGGTCGGTAATCCGCACCAGCAGCCGGACCAAGTCGATGTTTTTCCACTCATTGCATCCGCCGATGTTGTAGGTTTCCCCGTCCCTGCCTTCGTGGAAAATCAGGTCGATTGCCCGTACATGATCCTCTACAAAGAGCCAATCGCGGACATTTTCGCCCCTGCCATAGACCGGAAGCGGTTTCCGAAGACGGATATTGTTGATAAACAGCGGAATCAGTTTCTCCGGGAATTGGTAAGGGCCATAGTTGTTCGAGCAGTTCGAAATCACGACCGGCAGCCCGTATGTATCATGGAAAGCACGGACGAAATGGTCGGAAGATGCCTTGGAGGCGGAATAGGGGCTGTGCGGCTGATAGCGGGTCTGTTCGGTAAAGAGGGTATCTCCATAAGGGGCATCCCCTTCGGGTGAGGTAAGTTCAAGAGCACCATAGACTTCGTCGGTGGAGATGTGGTAGAAACGCTTCCCGGAAAAATCTGACCAGCATGCTTTGGCTGCCTGGAGGAGGGAAAGGGTGCCGAGGACGTTGGTCCGGGCGAAGGTAAAGGGGTCCCGGATGGAACGGTCCACATGGCTTTCAGCGGCCAGGTGGATGATGCCGTCGACCGCATATCCCCACATTATGCGCAGGATTCCCTCCAGGTCGCAGATATCCTCTCGGACAAAGACATAATTGGGCCTGTCCTCGATATCCTTGAGATTGGCCAGGTTACCTGCATAGGTAAGTTTATCCAGGTTGATGATCCGGAAATCCGGATAGCGCGTCACCATCCGGCGCACCAGGTGACTGCCGATAAAGCCGGCGCCGCCGGTAATCAGAATATTTCTACGGAAATCCATTGAGACGAGTCAAGGGTCACCCGGGAGTCGCTTCCCGCGTGGCATGTAACTAATTGTCAATCATGCTGCCAGGCACTATCCAGCAACCAGGCGGCAACAACACAAGCCATCTCTTTCAAACAAGACTAGCTTAAAGTAAACAAATATAAGGATTTTCGTTCAGATACACAAGCGCAAACGGGGCGCTAATCGTCCGAAATGACTTGCAAATCACCCACCGGGACATAGGTGGAAGCGACCGACAGCAGCCCCGGAAGATCGACCAGGACCCGGCGCGATTTGCGGATCCGGACGACCCGGCCTTCTACACCTTGGAGTGCACCCCGGAGGACCCGGACGCGTGCGCCCTGGAAAAGTTTCGGATCCGGAGTTTTCACATAAACCAAATCTTCAGACGGCTCTGCACAGACCCGCATGAAATCTTCCATCTGCTTGTCCGGGACAGTCAGGGGCAGCCGGGAGACCCGGTCCCAGATAAACCGGGTCATGGACTGGTCCCCTTCGGAAAGGATGTATTCATAGAGGCGCCGCTGCGTCGAAAAAGCGAACAAAAGGTTTCCGACAGCAGGCATCGTAAGAACTCGTTCCTTGCCCCGGATTTTCCGCCGGACCCTCCGCATCGGGACAAAGGTCCGGATGCCGACGGCCTGCAATGCAGCCTGGACTTTCAAACTCCGGTTGTACGTTGCACGAAGGGCAAACCATTGGCAGGGTACTTCATCCATGCGTTGAAAATCAATGATGCAACAGGCTGGCAGACAATTCTCTCAAAGAAGGATGATGGCGGTCTTTCTCGGAAAGGATGATCTTCTCCGGCGGAATCCGCCAGTCAATCGCCAGGTCGGGATCATCCCAAGCCAGCGCGCCTTCGCTCTCCGGATGATAGAAATTGTCGCATTTGTACTGGAAAACGACTTCCTCAGACAGGACGCTGAACCCATGGGTGAACCCACGCGGAATAAAGAACTGAAGGTGATTTTCACCGGAGAGCTCGACCGCTTCGTATTTCCCGAAAGTAGGTGACCCGGGACGAAGATCCACGGCAACGTCTAACACCTTCCCACGGATAACCCGGACCAGTTTTGCCTGGGCATACGGTTCCGTCTGGAAATGAAGCCCCCGAACGACACCGTAACAGGATTTGCTCTCATTGTCCTGCACAAATCGCACAGGACCGACCTGCGCTTCGAAGTCCCGCTCATTAAACGCCTCGAAGAAATATCCCCGCGCATCCTGGAAGAGCCTCGGTTCCAGGATCAGGAGCCCCTCAATGGCTGTCCGGATTACCTTCATTTCTTCTCCTCCAGTAATTTCAGCAGATACTGCCCGTACGGGTTGTTTTTCATGGGCTCGGCGACGCGGCGCAGCATGCCGTCATCTACCCAGCCTTTCCGCCAGGCGATTTCTTCCAGGCAGGCCACCTTGAGGCCCTGGCGTTTCTCAATGACTTCGATATAATTGGAGGCTTCGGAGAGGGAATCGTGGGTCCCGGTGTCGAGCCAGGCAAACCCGCGCCCGAGCGTCCGCACCTTGAGGCGTCCTGCTGAAAGATAATGTTGATTGACCGATGTAATCTCCAGTTCGCCGCGCGCGGAGGGCCGTACATTCCGGGCTACCTCCACGACATCATTGGGATAAAAATACAGGCCGACGACCGCATAATGCGACTTCGGATGCGCCGGTTTCTCCTCGATGCTGAGGCAGTTCCCCTCCACATCCATCTCGGCAACACCATAGCGCTCGGGATTACTGACCCAATACCCGAACACCGTCGCCTGCCCGGCCTGAGCCACGTCCGCAACGGCCCGGTCCATCAATTCCTCCAGCCCATTCCCGTGGAAGATATTGTCCCCCAGGACCAGGCACACCGAGTCGTCACCGATAAAGTCTGCACCGATCAGGAAAGCCTGGGCCAGCCCGTCCGGAGAGGGCTGCTCGGCATACGAAAGCTGCAGGCCGATGTCGTTTCCGTCCCCCAGCAGGCGCCGGAAGCCCGGCAGGTCCTGCGGGGTGGAGATGATGAGGATCTCCCGGATGCCCGCCTGCATCAGTACGGACAAGGGATAATAGATCATCGGTTTGTCAAAAACCGGCAGCAATTGTTTGCTGACACCTTTGGTTATCGGGTACAGGCGCGTTCCGCTGCCGCCCGCCAGCACAATTCCTTTCATGATTCAACTGCTATGGGTTCAACCGTTCGAGACATTTTTTCAAAGAGTCCCGCCAGTAGGGAATCTCCACGCCGAAAGCCGCCTTTACTTTCGCCTTATCCAGGACGGAATAGGCCGGACGGCGGACCTTGGAGGGGTAATCGACACTCCGGCAGGGCTGGATCCAGCAATCGTGCCCGCAGAGTTCAGCGATGGCCTGGGCGAAATCGTACCAGGAAACCGCTCCCTCACCGGAGAAATGGTACAAATCCCGTTCCGGGAACTTCCTTCCAGACAGCACTTTGACAATCAGTTCCGCCAGGTCGCCGGCATAGGTCGGAGAGCCAACCTGGTCATACACCACCCGGAGGGTATCCCGTTCCGCCGTCAGCCGCGCCATCGTCTTCACGAAGTTCTTTCCATAGGGGGAATACAGCCAGGAGGTCCGGAAAATCAAATACCGGCACCCGGATTTTTCGATGACCTGTTCTCCGCGCAACTTGGTCGCGCCATAGACCACGGTCGGTCCGACAGCATCTTCTTCCCGATAGGGCTCGGGACGGTTGCCCGGAAAAACATAGTCTGTAGAGATATGGACGAGCAGCAGGTCCTTTTCCGCGCAGATCGCAGCCAACTGCTTGACTGCCTGATGATTCAACAAATCCGCCATCGCAGGGTCGCCTTCCGCCCGCTCGACATCGGTATAGGCGGCGCAATTGACGATGGCATCCACCTTTTCGGAGTCCACGACAATGCGGACCGCCTCCGGATTGGTGATATCCAG
>CADBPH010000038.1 GCA_902796455.1 uncultured Bacteroidia bacterium | reverse complement strand
TTGATTGAAGATTATTTGAGAAACCATTGCCCGCAAGGGAAGTAAGCATATGATTCTGTTCCCCGAATTGGAAAAACGTTACACCCGCGAGGTGTACTCGACCCGCGAAGCCCAGCGCCAAGCGGAGTTCATTGCTTTCGGACCCATTGTCTTCGAAGCGTCCCGTCTCATGGTCAAGCATGGGATCCTGGATATGCTGCGTGACAATGCGGAAGGGCTCACGATGGAGGAAATCACGGACCGGTGTTCCCTGACGCCCTATGCCGTGAAATGCCTGATGGAAGCGGCCCTGACCATCGGAACCGTACTGGTGGATCCGGCCACGGACCGGTTCACCCTCTCCAAGGTCGGCTGGTTCCTGCTGACCGACAATGCGGCCCGCGTGAACCTGGATTTCAACCACGATGTCAATTACAAAGGGTTCTTCCATCTGGACGAGTCTTTCCAGGAGGGAAAACCCGTGGGCCTGAAATTGTTCGGGGATTGGGCAACCATTTATGAAGGGCTGTCGCAGTTGCCGCCGGCCGCCCAGAAAAGCTGGTTCGGATTTGACCATTTTTATTCCGACCATTCCTTCGACGATGCCTTGAAACTGGTATTCAGCCGGAAGATCCGGAATCTGCTGGATGTCGGCGGGAATACCGGGCGATGGGCGACGCAGTGCGTCCGGTATGATCCGCAGGTGCATGTCACGATCCTGGACCTTCCTGCCCAGATCGCGCTGATGCGCCGGGCGACGGCGGATGTTCCGGGATCGGACCGGATCGAAGGAATCGGGATGGACATGCTGGATCCGCAGGCGCAGTTCCCGACGGATAAGCCGTATGACGCCATCTGGATGAGCCAGTTCCTGGACTGCTTCTCGGAAAAGGAAATCGTGAGCATCCTGTCGCGGGCGGCGGCCATCATGCAGCCGGATACCCGTCTGTATATCATGGAGTTGCTGTGGAACCGCCAGAAATATGAGCCGGCAGCTTTCTGCATCACCATGACCAGCCTGTATTTTGCGGCGATGGCCAACGGCAACAGCAAGATGTATTACTCCGAGGACCTCGAACGGTTGATCGACCAGGCCGGCCTGCAGGTCGACCGGATTGTCGATGGGATCGGTCAGGGACATAATATTTTGATTTGCAGCAAGAAATAATTGATAGACATGGATAGGAAAGAAATTGAAGAGAAAGTGAATCAATTCCTCGTCGAGGAATTCGAGGTCGATGAAAACGCCTTGGCACCCGAGGCGCGGATCAAGCAGGATCTCGGTATCGACAGTTTGGACGTCGTCGATATCGTCGTGGAGGTCGAGAAGGTATTCGGATGCCGCCTGAAGGCCGAAGAGATCAAGGGAGTCGTTGTTCTTTCGCAGTTGTACGACTTGATTGAAACCAAAGTAGCCTGAGTCGGTGGAAGCGGCGCGCACGGACAGGAAATGGACCGGGAAGACGGACGGAACGCCTTGGATGCACAGGGCGCTGGTCGGTCTTATCCGGGTGCTGGGACTGCGTACCATCTATGTCGTAGCGGCCGTTTTCGTCGTTCCGTTCTACCTGCTGTTCCGCGGGAAGGCGCGTCGTGCGATATATCGGTATTTCCGTCAGAGACAGGGATTTCCGCCGCTTAAGGCTGCGTGGCATACCGTTCGGAACCATTTCCGGTTCGCGCAGGTGATCCTTGACCGGGCCGCCTCTTACGGCGGGCGTCATTTCGAGATGGTCCTGGAGCGTCCGGAACTCTTTTATGACCTGGCGAACGGGCCGCAAGGGTTCATGATGCTCGGCTCCCATATCGGCAACCACGAGATTGTCGGCTATTCCCTCCCGTCGCCCAAGCCCATGAATGCCCTGGCCTTCGGCGGGGAAGCCGGACATATCATCCGGAACCGCCGTACCGCCCTTGCCGGAAGCAATGTCCGGCTGGTTGAAATCAAGGATGACCTTTCGCATCTGTTCATCCTGAACAACGCCCTGGCCGACGGAGAAATCGTCACCGTCCTTTCCGACCGCGTGTCCCAGAATGGGAAAACACTGGCGGTCAATTTGCTGGGAGCGCCTGTCCGGCTTCCGGAAGGGCCTTTTTTCCTGGCAGCTGCCCGGGAAGTGCCTGTCATTTCCGTCTTTGTCCTGAAGGAGACGGCGCACCGGTACCGGGTATTGCTGTATCCGGTTGATGCCGGCACTCCCGGGATGTCCCGTCAGGAGCGGATGGAAACGATGGCCGCTTCTTATGCCCGTTCCATTGAGGAAGCCCTCCGGCGATACCCGGACCAGTGGTTCAATTATTATGATTATTGGGAATCATGACAGAGGATTGGAAGACCATGGATTTGAAGCAGGTTGACCTGGGTGCCATCCTGCCGCAGCGAGAACCTTTCCGCTTTGTGGACGGGATGCTGTCCTTTTCCATGGACCGGATTGTCACATCTTTTGTCGTACGCGGGGACGGCCCGTTGGACCGGGAAGGCTGCCTGACCCCGGAAGGGATGGTAGAGAACATGGCACAGACCTGTGCCGCCCGTATCGGATTCATTTCCAAATACATCTTGCATGAGCCTGTCTCCATCGGATACCTTGTTTCCGTGCGGAAACTGGAGGTGACCGGGAAGGCGGCAGCGGGTTCCCGCTTGGAAACGACGGTGGAAATCGAGCAGGAAGTCGGCCCGATGTCCAGGGCGGACGCCTGTATCCGGGTCGGGGAAGAAACCGTCGCACGGGCTTCTCTCGGCATTGCGACGACAGAAAGGACCATGGAGGAACCGGCATGATCATCACATCCATCGCAGACCATATCCTTTCCCCGATCGGGCAGACTTCGGAGGAGACTTTCCGGAACCTGCGCGCGGGGGATACGGCCATGCGCGTCCATGCGTTCCCCGGGGTTCCCGAGGCGGTCTGTGCTTCGCTCCTGGATGAGGAAGCCCTCCGGCCTTTGTATGAGGCATTGTCCCTGAAAGAGCGTTTTACGACATTTGAAAAGCGCTTGATCCTGTCGATTTCGTCGGCAGCGGCCCGGACGGATATCGACCTGGCCTCCGACCGGGTGCTCTTCATCCTCTCCACGACAAAAGGAAACATTTCCCTGCTGGACCAGGCGGAGGGATTTCCGCCCGAGCGGGTGCACCTGGGGGTTTCCGCCCGCAGGATTGCCCGGCATTTCGGCAACGAGCGGATGCCGATTGTTGTTTCAAATGCCTGTATTTCCGGGGTTTGCGCACTGCTGACCGGCATGCGTGCGCTCCGGGAAGGATGGTGTGATTATGCAGTCGTTGCGGGAACAGATGTGCAGTCCCGTTTTATTATCACGGGGTTCCAGTCTTTCAAGGCTTTGTCCCAGGCGCCCTGCCGCCCGTTCGATGCCGCCCGTGACGGGCTCAATCCCGGAGAAGCGGCGGCAACCGTGATCCTGACCCGGGCCGAGACGGCTCCCTGGGAATGGGTGCGCGGGGCTGTCCGCAATGACGCCAACCATATTTCCGGGCCTTCGCGGACCGGAGAGGGCAGTTTCCAGGCCCTGGAGGCGGCCCTGCAAGGGGTGGACCGGCGCGAATTGGCGTTTGTGAATGTCCATGGGACGGCGACGGCGTACAACGATGAGATGGAGTCGATTGCATTGCACCGTGCCGGGCTGGATGCCGTTCCGGTCACGGGGCTCAAAGGCGTTTTCGGGCATACGATGGGGGCTGCCGGCATCCTCGAATGCATCCTGTCCATGCGGGCGCTGGAAGCCGGCGTGGTGCTGCCTACGGCCGGGTACGATACTTGCGGCGTATCCTACCCTTTGCAGATCAGTAATGTAGAACGTCCGGCAAAGGGGAATGCCTTTGTCAAAGTGATTTCAGGATTCGGGGGCTGTAATGCCGCCCTGACGGTCAGGAAGCGATGAGAACGACACACAAGGTAGAAATCACGCCCACATCCGTGGTGCTGGATGGCAGGCTTCTTCCCTTCCGGGAAAGCGGGGAGGCTTTGCTGACGGAGGTGTACCGGCAGCGGGTCGGAGACTGGCCGAAGTTTTTCAAGATGGACTTGTTGTCGAAAGTGGGATTCCTGGCAGCGGAATTGTTGCTGGAGGCCGAAGGAGACCGTCATCGGGGCGGTTCGGACCGGGCTGTTATACTCTCCGGCCGCAGTGGCTCGCTGTGCGATGACAGGGACTACCAGCAGTTGATCGCAGACCCGGATGATTTTTACCCGAGTCCCTCGGTCTTTGTCTACACGCTCCCCAATATCGTGACCGGGGAGATCGCAATCCGCAATGGTTGGCATGGGGAAACCATGTACTATGCCCTGGAGGAATATGATCCCGCTGCGCTGGCCGCTTACGCCACGCTGGCATTCACGGATCCGCAAACCCGCTCCGCCCTGTGCGGCTGGGTGGAATGTCCGGCACATGAGGACTTTTATGCAAATATGGAAATTATTGAAAGATAAATAAATACGATTATGGAAGAATTGATTGCCCAGTTGAAGGGAAAGATTATCGAAGCATTGAATCTCGTTGATCTCACGCCGGAGGACATCGACGCGGACGCCCCGCTGTTCGGAGAAGGACTCGGTCTCGATTCCATCGATGCCCTGGAACTGATCCTGTTGATGGAAAAGAATTACGGCATCCGCCTGAAGAATCCTGCGGAAGGGAAGGAAGTCTTCAAATCCGTACGGGTCATGGCCGAATACATCGCCGCCCACCGGACGAAATAAGACACCCATGGAAGACAGGATCCTGATCACGGGTGCGGGCATCCTTTGCCCGATCGGCCTCGGAAAAGACGAGGTCTGCCGCCGCCTGGTCGCCGGCCGGGGGGGGATCGGACCTGTGCGGTTCCTGGATACAGTCCATCGGAATTATCCTTGCGGGGAGGTTCCTTTTTCTGACGGGCAGATGAAAGAGATGCTGTCCGTTCCGGAAGGGAAGACCGTGCCCCGGACCGCTTTGATGGGTGCTCTCGCGCTCCGGGAGGCCTTGGAGGATGCCGGGTTGGGCCGGGACATGCTGCCGCGGGTGGCCTTCGTTTCCGGGACAACCGTCGGGGGCATGGACGTGACGGAGAAGCATTATCCGGAATACCTGGCCGGAACGGGTCCGGTCGGGGACATTCCTTTGCATGATTGCCGTTCCTGCTCGGAACTGACCGCTTCCTTTGCCGGCTCTTTCGGCATGATCACAACGGTATCGACCGCCTGTTCATCGGCAGCGAACGCCATCATTCTGGGCAGGAACCTGATCCGGGCCGGCTTGTTTGACGTTGTCGTGGCGGGAGGAAGTGAAAGCCTGACCCGCTATCATTTCAATGGGTTCCGTTCGCTGATGATTCTGGATGAACGGCCTTGCCGCCCGTTCGATGCGACCCGTGCGGGGCTGAACCTCGGCGAAGGTGCGGCTTACCTGGTCCTGGAGCGGGAATCGGCTGCCCGGCAGCGGGGAGCAGGGGCCTGTGCGGTCCTCTCCGGCTGCGGCAACGCGTGCGATGCTTATCACCAGACGGCGTCATCTCCGGATGGGGAGGGTGCTTTCCGGGCCATGAAAGCAGCCCTGGAAGAAGCCGGTCTCGAACCCTCGGCGATCAGTTACATCAATGCCCACGGAACGGGGACGCCGAATAACGATGTGAGCGAAAGTGCTGCGATGCACAGGTTATTTGGGGAGGACCTCCCTCCGGTGTCCTCGACCAAGTCCTTTACCGGGCATACGACCAGTGCCTCGGGCAGCATCGAGTCTGTCATCTGCCTGCTGGCCATGGAAAAAGGATTCCTTCCGGTGAATCTGGGATGGACGACTCCGTTCGAGGGCGGCGTCATTCCAGTTACGCCCGGGACGCCCGGGAGGGAGCTCCGCCATGTTCTTTGCAATGCCTTTGCCTTCGGGGGGAATGATTCGTCACTGCTGTATTCAAAGCTATGATTGACAGGAGAATATATGTGCTGGGCGCGGCCCAGGTTTCTGTCCAGGAACCCCTTTCCTCCTCTTGGCTGGACCACCCTGTCCCGTTGGAAGGAGGTTATCTGCGCGCGCGGGATCCGCAATGGCGGGACTACCTTTCGGCCCTGCAGCTGCGCCGGATGGGGCCGATTCTCCGGCGGGCGATGGTTACTTCGCAGGCTGCCCTGGACGGGGCGGTTCCGGAGGCCATCATGACGGGGACGGGGCTGGGCTGTATCGAGCATACGGAGCAGTTCCTGACGGACTTGTGTACAGGTGGCGAGGAAATGTTGTCTCCGGCGGGATTCATGCAATCCACCCACAATACGGTCGGTTCCCTGGTCGCGATCCAGACCCGCAATCATGGTTATAACTGTACTTATTCCCAGGGAAGCCTGTCCTTTGAGAGTGCCTTGCTGGACGCATTCGTCCAGTTGCGCCTGGGAAAAATCCATTCCGCTCTTGTGGGCGGGCACGATGAGACGACGCCGAAGACCTACCAGGTCGTGGCCCATACGTGCCTTTCCGAAGGGACGGTTCCTGTAACGGAGGGGTCTGCCGCCTTGTATTTGTCGGACAGCCCGGACAGGGAGCCGCTCTGTGCATTGACCGGGATGGGGATTGTCCGGGGAGCGGATCCGGCGGAATTCCTTCCGCATCTGGAAAAGGCGGCCCGTCCGGATGTCATTTTTGCGGGCCGGTGCGGACGCCGGGATGTAGATGCCTGGTATAATGCGGTCCTCGAAGCGTACCCGGGTGTTCCTGTGCTGGACTACAAGCAGTTGTTCGGCGAATTCTTTTCCGTTTCGGCACTGGGGATTTATGCGGCGGCGACCTGCCTTTCGCAGGGAAAACTGCCGGTGGCACCGGCCTGCGGAACGGAAGTTGCAGAGTTACGGAAGATTCTGTTTATCAATCATTACGAAGGCGCCTTCGCCTCGTATGCAGTTTTTGAGAAACCATGTGGAGACTGATATCCTTGTCCCTGATCCAGAGCCTGCTGCTTTCGGGCGGCCAGGTCCTCTTGAAATTCGCCCTGGAGAAGATGGGGCCTTTCGAGTGGTCTTGGCGTTTTTTCGGACACCTGCTGGTGAACTGGTGGTTCCTGGGTTGCGGGATTTGTTATGCGGCCGGAACCGTTTTGTGGATGTACATCCTCAAGCGTTTTCCGTTCAGCATGGCTTATCCGATGATCAGCCTGAGTTATGTTTTCGGCATGCTTGCCGCTATCTTGATCTTCCATGAAGATGTTTCCATCGGCCGCTGGCTGGGGGTATTGCTGATTATGGGAGGTTGTGTTTTGATTGCCCGATGATGAGAAAGTGTATAACCGTCCTGCTGGGGATTTTCCTTGTCCTGGCCGCTTGGGGGCAGAATGCCACGAAACGGGTTGGCCCTGAGGCTGATGCGA
>CADBPH010000037.1 GCA_902796455.1 uncultured Bacteroidia bacterium | reverse complement strand
CGAGGGAGGGAAAACGGGAATTGGGAGGGGTAAACCTCCTCTCCTCGGGAAAGGAGGCTTACTGCCGCCCTTTCAGGGCTCTAAGTTAGGAATCCTTTGCTATAGTGACAGTTAAAGATGTAATTGGAAATGAATACATTGTTCGACAAAATCTGGGATGCACACGTCGTCCAGAAGCTGGATGGCGGGCCTTCCCAACTGTATATCGACCGGCTGTATTGCCATGAAGTGACCAGCCCGCAGGCTTTCGCTTCCATGAAAGAACGGGGAATCGGGTGTTTCCGTCCCGAGAAGATCATCTGCATGCCGGACCACAATACGCCGACCCATGACCAGGACAAGCCGATTGCGGATCCGGTTTCCAAACAGCAGGTCGATACCCTGGCGGCGAATGCGGCCGCTTTCGGTTTGACGCACTTCGGCATGATGGATCCCCGTAACGGGATCATCCATGTCGTGGGACCGGAGCGCGGCCTCTCCCTGCCCGGAATGACCATCGTCTGCGGGGACTCCCATACGTCTACGCACGGGGCGATGGGGGCTGTCGCATTCGGCATCGGGACCAGCGAAGTGGAAATGGTCCTTGCCTCGCAGTGTATCCTGCAGTCCAAGCCGAAATCCATGCGGATCCGCGTGGAGGGCAGGCTGGGAAAGGGCGTGACGCCCAAAGACGTCGCCCTGTACATCATGCAGCAGATTTCGACGGGAGGCGCTACGGGCTATTTCGTCGAGTACGGCGGCCAGGTGGTGCGGGATATGTCCATGGAAGGCAGACTGACCTTGTGCAACCTCTCCATCGAGATGGGGGCGCGGGGTGGTTTCGTCGCGCCGGACGAAGTGACCTTCGCATATCTGAAAGGACGCGAATATGCACCGAAGGGGGCTGCCTGGGATGAGGCCGTTGCGTATTGGAAAACGCTCCGCAGCGGAGAGGATGCGGTTTTTGACAAAGAACTGGTCTTCGACGGGGCGGCGATTGCGCCGATGATTACGTATGGAACGAATCCGGGAATGGGCATGCCGGTATCCGGAGCGGTCCCAACCCTGGACGAGATTCCCCAGGAGGGACAGGCCTCTTTCCTCAAGTCGCTGTCATACATGGGATTCCAACCTGGAGAGCGGCTGCTGGGACATCCCGTGGACTACGTTTTCCTGGGAGCTTGTACCAATGGCCGGATTGAAGATTTCCGCGCATTCGCTTCCATCGTGAAGGGGCGCCGGAAAGCCCCCGGTATTGTGGCCTGGCTGGTCCCCGGCTCCTGGGAGGTGCGGCGCCAGGTTGAAGCGGAAGGGCTGCTGGATGTCTTGCAGGCTGCCGGTTTCGAAGTACGCCAGCCCGGTTGTTCGGCCTGCCTGGCCATGAACGACGACAAAGTTCCTCCGGGAAAATATTGTGTTTCAACCAGTAACAGGAATTTCGAGGGGCGGCAGGGACCGCTCTCCCGGACTTTGCTGGCCAGCCCGCTTGTCGCGGCCGCAGCGGCCGTGACCGGTGTCATAACGGATCCAAGAGAAATGCTATGAAACAGTCATTCAATATTATAGAAAGTACTTGCGTGCCGCTTCCCCTGGAGAATGTGGATACGGACCAGATTATCCCTGCGCGCTTCTTGAAAGCGACGACACGGGATGAACGCTTTTTCGGAGAAAACCTGTTCCGGGACTGGCGGTACCGCCCGGATGGCAGTCCGAATCCGGAATTTGTCCTGAACGATTCCCGTTACCAGGGTGACATCCTGCTCGCCGGCAAGAACTTCGGGTGTGGCTCCAGCCGGGAACATGCGGCATGGGCCCTGGCTGGATATGGATTCAAAGTCGTGATATCCAGTGTTTTCGCTGCTATCCACAAGAACAACGAACTGAATAATTTCGTCTTGCCGGTGACGGTGTCGGAGGCATTCCTGGCGAAACTATTCGCAGCGGTTCAGGCCGACCCCGCGGTGAAAGTCCGGGTGGATGTTCCGGCGCAGACCGTGACCCTCCTGTCGGATGGTTCCAGCGAATCGTTCGAACTCAATCCTTACAAGAAGTATTGCCTGATGCATGCGCTGGATGACATCGATTATCTTCTGCTGCAAAAAGACAAAATAGCCGCCTACGAAGAGCGATGGTCGAAGTAATGGATACGACCCTCCGCGACGGCGAGCAGACCGCCGGCGTCTCATTCAATGCGGATGAGAAACTGGCGATTGCCCGGTTGCTGTTGGAGGAATTGAAGGTCAATCGGATAGAGGTTGCTTCCGCCCGTGTGTCACAGGGGGAAAAAGAGGCCTTTGCCAAAATTTGCCGTTGGGCGGCCGAAAAAGGTGTGCTGGACAGCGTCGAGGCGTTGGGATTCGTGGACGGCGGGGCATCCGTCGACTGGATCGCCTCTTCCGGGGGCCGCGTATTGAACCTGCTGGCGAAGGGATCGCTGCGGCATTTGACCGGACAGCTCCGGAAAACGCCGCAGCAGCATGTGGAAGATTTGCTTTCCGTCATCGGGGATGCGACTCAGAAAGGCTTGTCTGTCAACGTATACCTGGAGGACTGGTCCGGCGGGATGATGACGGATCCGGACTATGTGTTTTTCCTGACGGATGCGCTGTCGAAGGCTTCGGTGCGCCGGGTGATGCTGCCGGATACCCTGGGGATCCTGAGTCCGGAGTTGACCGGCCGTTATTGCGGGAGGATGGTTTCCCGCTATCCCGGCATGCATTTCGACTTCCATGCGCACAATGATTATGATTTGGCTGCGGCGAATGTGATGGTGGCGGTCCGTTCCGGAATCCGGGGCGTCCACGTGACGGTCAACGGGCTGGGGGAGCGGGCAGGCAACGTCTCCGTTTCTTCGGTCATCGGCTTGCTGAACGACCATCTGTGCGTGGAAAATACGTTGGATGAAAGCCGGTTGATGCACGTGTGCCGGTACGTGGAAACGATTTCCGGTGTCCGGGTACCGCCGAACAAACCTTTGATCGGTGAATACGTGTTTACGCAGACCAGCGGCATCCATGCCGACGGGGACCAGAAAGGGGGATTGTATCAAAGCAAACTGCAGCCGGAGCGGTTCGGGCGGCACCGCCATTATGCCCTGGGCAAAATGAGCGGGAAAGCCAGTATCGTCCAGAATCTGGAGGAATTGGGCATCAGCCTGAATCCGGACCAGATGCAGCAGGTGACCCGCCGGGTCGTGGAACTCGGCGACAAGAAAGAAACGCTCGGTCCCGACGACCTTCCCTTCATCATCGCAGATGTGCTGGGAGGGGATTTCCAGACACCCGACCGGATCCGGATTGTCAATTACAGTCTCCAGTTGACGCGGGGCATGCGTCCTGTCGCCCTGCTGCGTCTGGACATAGACGGGAAGGAGTATGAGGAATCCGCTGCCGGAGACGGCCAGTATGACGCTTTCATGAAAGCGCTTTGGAAAATCTATGACGGACTGGGAAAACCCCATCCCAAGTTGTCCGACTATGTGG
>CADBPH010000036.1 GCA_902796455.1 uncultured Bacteroidia bacterium | reverse complement strand
GTGGGCCTGGAAATCGGACGCGGGACTCAAACCGTTGGAGGGACTGGTCTCCCTGCAGGATGTTGACTTTAGTTATGTCCCTGAAAAACAGGTGCTTTTTGACATCACCCTGACGGCGTATCCGGGACAGAAAATCGCCTTCGTCGGCGGGACCGGTGCCGGCAAGACAACCATTACCAACCTGATCAACCGTTTCTATGAGATCCAGGAAGGACAGATCACCTATGACGGCTTCGATGTGCGGCAGATTGCCAAGTCTTCCTTGCGCCGGAGCCTGGGCATGGTCCTTCAGGAAACGCATTTGTTTACGGGAACTGTTTTGGAAAACATCCGCTACGGGCGCCTGGATGCGACGGATGAGGAGTGCCGGGCGGCCGCTGTCCTGGTCCATGCGGATGCTTTCATCCGCCGCCTGCCGGACGGATATGGCACGGTGTTGGCTGCAGACGGCGGGAACCTCAGTCAGGGCGAACGGCAGTTGCTGGCCATCGCCCGTGCCGCCGTGGCCAACCCGCCGGTGCTGATCCTGGATGAAGCGACTTCTTCCATCGATACCCGGACGGAAAAAATGATCCAGCAGGGGATGGATTCCCTGATGAAGGGACGGACCACGTTTGTCATCGCCCACCGGCTCTCGACGGTGCAGAATGCCGACTATATCATGGTGATGGATCATGGTCGGATCATCGAGCGCGGCAAGCACCAGGAACTGCTGGACCAGCATGGAAAATACTATGAATTATACACAGGCAATCAAATTTGACATGAAGCGTTTTTTCTTTCTTTCTTTTCTCCTCCTGGGCTTTCATGTGGGAAGAGTTTCTGCACAGATACCGGAATATGAGGCGCTTCCGATATCCGTCGCACAACCCTCCCTTCCGAATATCCCGGACCGCTGGGTGGACTTGAAAGATTTCGGCGGAGTGGGGGATGGAGTCACCTCCAATACGGAAGCTTTTGCACGGGCGATTGCTGCGCTTTCCAAGCAGGGCGGGGGGCACCTCCGCGTTTCCGCCGGCCTCTACCTGACGGGACTGATTTCCCTGAAAGACAAGATTGACCTGCATCTGGAAAAGCATGCCGTCATCTTGTTCTCGCCGGACAAGACGGAGTTCTTCAAGCGCGACAAAGTGACCGGGAAACCCGTAAGTGATAAGGCAACGCCTTGTATTACAGCTTCTTCCTGTGAGGATGTCTGCATTACGGGCGAGGGGATCCTGGATGGGAACGGCGAATGGTGGCGTGCGGTCAAGCGCTCGAAAGTGAGCGATGTGGAATGGAATCGTTTCCAGAAAATGGGCGGGATGGATGCAGACCACGGCATGATCTGGTATCCGTTCGATCTGAAGCATTTCCAGAATATAGCCGAGTCCTATGAATTGCAGGAAGCGATGCGTACGCATCTGGTCCGTTTCACGGAATGCACCCGCGTGCTGGTAGAAGGGGTCACGCTGCAGAATTCCCCCAAATTCCACCTGGTCCCGCAACGTTGCACCGATGTGGTGATCCGTAACGTCAGCGTACGCTGCCCATGGAATGCCCAGAATGGGGATGGAATCGATATCATGAATTCCCGCCGGGTCTGGATCAGCGGCTGTACGGTGGATGTCGGCGATGATGCCATCTGCCTGAAAGCCGGCGCCGGCGCGGCAGGAGTGAAGGCTGGGCCGTGTGAGGACATCGTCATAACAAACAATACGGTGTATCACGGACACGGCGGTTTTGTCATCGGCAGTGAGTTCTCCGGCGGAATGAACCGGATCGTCGTGAAGGGGAATACGTTCTGCGGGACAGACACGGGGCTTCGTTTCAAGAGTGCCCCGGGACGCGGCGGAAAGACCTCCCAGATCTACATCAGCGACATCTACATGTCGGACATCGCCGGTGAAGCCGTTGTCTTCGAGACTACCTATGTCAACCGCCCGGTCGGACAGGAAGGAAACACGCTTTCGGGTACGGCCAATTTCCTGCCGGAATTCACGGATATCCACATCCGTAACGTGGTCTGCCGCGATGCGCAGACTGCTGTTTCTGCGGCGGGGACCCTGGAAATGATTCATGGAATCCGTCTCGAAAACTGCACGTTTTTCTATGCGGAGAAAGGTTGTCAGATGGACAACGAAGGCATGATCACAATGAAAGATGTTGTTTTTAAAACTTATTGATTATGAAGCGTTTGATTTCTCTTCTCGGGGTCGTTTCCCTATTGGTCTCCTGTGCCGGCCGGCCGGATCCGGGCGTGGTCCGGACGGAAGTCTCCGTCCGGAAAATCTGGGACAAAGGGACCCATGCCGCTTTCACGTCGCTCGAAAAATTCCAAGGGAAGTATTACTGCTCTTTCCGGGAAGGATACAGCCATGTTTTTGATGAGCAGGGGAATGCCGAGGGTCATGTCCGGATTCTATGCTCCGCGGACGGGGAAAGCTGGGAGAGCGTGGCAGATATCGGAATGGCGGGTGTCGACCTGCGGGACCCGAAACTGTCCATTACGCCCGACGGACGCCTGATGGTCATTATCGGCGGCTCTGTGTATCGGGACCGGAAATTGGTAGAATGCCGGCCGCAGGTTTGTTTCAGCAAGGATGGGAAAACCTTTTCTCCCCTGGAGGCAGTCCAGGTCGATCCTGCTGTGCGGAGCGATTTCGACTGGCTCTGGCGCGTGACCTGGCACGAAGGTGTCGGCTATGCCGTGACTTACCGGCGTGAGGAAGGTGTCTTGTTGCTGAAGACCTTGGACGGAATTCATTTCGATCCGGTTTCGCTGTTGAAGAATGAAGGCTTCATGAATGAATCCACCGTGCGTTTCCTGCCGGACGGGCGGATGGCCGTCATGGTTCGCCGGGATCCCGGAACGGAGACGGCGTTGCTCGCCGTGGCACCTGCTCCATTCACGCAGTGGACTTGGCATGAAATGCCCTTGCATGTGGGCGGACCGGACTTCCTGGTGCGTCCGGACGGATCGCTGATTGTCGGCGGCCGGTCCCAGACGAATCCGTCGCATTGCAAGACGGTCCTGTACAAGGGCACGGCAGACGGTGGATTGGATGAACGCTATGTCCTTCCCTCGGACGGGGATAACAGTTATCCCGGACTGCTGGTGGAGGGCGATGAACTCTGGGTCAGTTATTATTCGACGGACAAAGTCCCCGGCAAAGCGGCCATTTTCCTTGCGAAGTTGCCGCTGCGCGTCTTCGATTAGTTTTTGGGGGACAGCCTCTGCGCTACAGCCGGAATGCTGAAATGCTGAACCCGGTTTCCGTCCAGGTGACATCGGCCGTGACCGTCGGCAGGTATTCATAATCCGGAACAGGGGAATCCGGCGTCAGAATCCCGGGGGTAACCTGCACTTGCAGGCCGTCGGAGCAGTCGTAACAAATTTGTTCCCCGATCTGTACTGAGCTGGCAGACAGCTGTTTGTCAGATATCGGGACCGCAATCAGCAGTTTCCCGTCGCAGTACAGCGCCATCTCTTTCCCGGAGACCTTGTAACCCAGGTGTTTGCGGAAAACTTCCTGCATGTCGAACGGATCGATGTCCGCGACAATCCGCGCCGTGCTGTCCGCATCGAAACGGATCCGGTACGGGCGTTCCACCTGAACGCCGGTTCCTTCCATGGAACTGCCGATGAAGATCAGTTCTCCCTTGTCTTTCAGGAAACAGGCTTCGGGCATTCGGCCATGCCGCAGGTCGGGGAAATCTGTGCAGCGGGTCCCGTATGTTACGCGGACGCCGAATCCTTCCGTGGAAAGGCTGTCCTGAACGCAGCGGGCACTGCGTACACACAGACCGTTCTGCGGGTCATCCAGGAGGGTCTCCCAGACAATGTTCCCCTTATCCATCCGGACGGCTTCCGGCGCTTGGTCCGCTCCGAGGGCCGTGTCGAGCAAGCCGCCCACGGGACGGACCGCTTCTTTGCCGCTCTTGCATCCCATGGCCAGACCCAAGGTCAGGATGGCCGCCACGAAAAGAGTTATTTTTCTCATAATCAGGAACCTATTGTTCGTCGGGATGGTTGTCTTCCGGTGCGGCATCCCGCAGGATGCGGGCGCGGAGGTCGTTGTCCGCGGCTTCGGCCAGGATGCGTTCGCGCGTGGCCTGATACAGCTTGAAGCAGAAGAAAACCAGAACGAGACTGAGGACGCCGGAGAGGGCGTAGCCGAGGTTGCTGATAAATACGATAGAGTCGTAGATCCCATGCAGGAGGATGGGGTAGCCGATCATTTTGAATTTGGTTCCCTTCGGTGCGGACGCTCCGTAAAAATGGAGGACAGAGTAGTAATACCCCATCACGACCGCGAAGGCGAAATGGCCCGGGACCGCGAAGATGGCGCGGCTGATGCTGACGGAGAACCAGGCCGCTCCGGATGAAATCACATACAGGAGGTTCTCGAACGAGGCAAATCCCAGTCCGACGGCTGCCGCGTACACGATGCCGTCATAGCGCTCGTCAAAGTGCGGATTGTTCCTCAGCAGAAGCCAGAGCATCAGGAGTTTGGCGCATTCTTCGGGAATCGCGGCTCCGAAGAAGGAAATCTTGACGGCATCGAGCGCCGTCTGCGGATCCTGTGTGAAAAATCCCATGGCCTGCAGGGGACCGGAGATCAGGGTCGAGACAAACGTGGCGAGGGCGCCGTAGAAAAAGCCCTTGATGACTTGGTTCGTGGGTTCCGGCTGCGTGTCTTTGTGGTAAACGTACCACATCAGCAGCAGGGCGGGGGCCAGTGCGGCCAATCCGATGATCAGCATATCCTATCACTATTTTGACGGGACAAAGATACGGATTTTTACCTTATCTTTGCAGAAAATCTTCTGACATGGCTCTATTGGAACAGATCAAGGTCCTCGCATTCGATGCCGACGATACGCTGTGGGCAAACGAACCCCGTTTCCGGGCCGCCGAACGGCAAGTAGCCCAGGTTATCTCGGACTATTGCGATTTCCCGACCATGTCTGCGGCCCTGTACCGGATCGAAGTGGAAAACATGGACGATTACGGTTATGGCGCAAAAGCGTTTGTCCTGTCCATGCTTCAGACTGCCTTGAAACTGACCGGCGGCGCCCTGACCGGCAGTCAGGTCGGGCAAATCCTCGCAATCGGGCGGGAATTGCTGCAGAATCCGGCCCATCCCCTGGAAGGGGTGGAGGAGACCCTGAAAGTCCTGCATGCGCTTCCTGGTGTCCGGATGGTCATGTTGACAAAGGGCGACCTGCTGGATCAGGAACACAAAATCGCCCGCTCCGGGCTGGCTCCCTATTTCGATGCCATCCGGATTGTCTCGGACAAG
>CADBPH010000035.1 GCA_902796455.1 uncultured Bacteroidia bacterium | reverse complement strand
AGGAGCCTGAGGTCCAGACTCAAAGCGAGTAATCATGCCGATCATTTTCAATATTGACGTAATGCTGGCCCGCCGGAAAATGCATTCCGGCGAGCTGGCGGAAAAAGTCGGGATATCGGCGGCAAATCTTTCCATTCTCAAGACAGGGAAAGCCAAGGCTGTCCGGATTACGACCCTGGATGCCCTTTGCAAGGCCCTGGATTGTCAGCCGGGAGACCTGCTGGAATACCGGCCGGATCCGGAGTCTACTGAATAGGTCCGGGATCAGCTATCTCGTCTTGATTTCATACCAGACGGTCTTGTACTGAGGGCCGATTTCAAGGAGGGCCATGCCGTCCTCCGTTCTCCCTACAGGCACTCGCCGGATTCGCTTGCCGCGCTCGTCCAGCGCCCAGCAGCGGGTCCGGCGAGCCTTTGATGCAAGCTTCAACGTCGCGGGGATTCCTTCGGTCAACATCGGACCATGTCCCCAGTCTTCGTTCCGGGAATGGATGATTGTCGAAGGCTTGGCCGGGTCTGCCGGGTCCGGATCCACCGTGAAACGCTGGCCGGTCTGTTTGGTGTAGCCCGTCGCGACCAGAAGGGCCGTGCCTTTTCTTGCGAAGCCGTTCGCTTTCTTGCTCACCAGCGACATCGTGGTCCAGCCGAGCTTGGTCTCCCCGACAGTGAAAGCGATTCCGTCGCCCCAGTCGATGGTCCGACCGGCCGGGAAGCCGCTGAATACCTTGGTATTGTCCGTCCGGACAATGAACATGCTCCGGTCGGGAATCTCGTGGTTCCATTCGATCTGTCCCCCGTCGCTGAACAGGACCGGGCCCAGGGGTTCCGGCTCGAAAGTCTTCGTTTCTACTGCCTTGAAATCAACCGCTACCCGATGGATCAGCCGCTGGGTCGTCGTGAAGGTGCTGTCGGTCGCGGTGACCAGTTTGTCCTCGAACCCCGGGGCCTCGCTCGCCATGTAATCCGCCAGCCGGTGGTCCAGTGTCCGGATCCAGTCTTTCTTATAAAAGTCACAGGGCAGGTTCACGACAGATTCCTCGGGGGATTCCGCCACGTCGGGCCGCAGGAACAGCGTCGCGCAGGCGATGAAATGCGCCATGGCATCGGTCCTGGCCGCATAGGAGAAATTGTAGGCGAGTTGGTCCGGCTCTTCGTCATGCAGGTTGTTGTAGGAATGGGCAATCAGCCCGTCCCAGCCCTGGAAAGCGCCGTAGGCATGCAGCATGGGCTGGCCTTCCGCCCCGTACAGGTTCGGGAAGGGGTTGTTGTATTCAGAAACCGTGAAAGGCCGGTCGGCCGGCCGGTAGGCGGCCAGTCCGGGGAGGGTTCCGCCATACGGGCTGTTGACCATGGGGATATTGTCGATTGCCCACTTGTCCTTGTTGCTGGAATGGCTCGGATGGCACCAGTAGGCATGCATGTCGAAATAATCCATGTCCATGAAGGCCCATGGCGAAGAATAGGTGACCTGGGTTGAAACCACGGGCACCTTCAGCCCCAATTCGTTGACCAGCATCTCCCGCTGGCGGTTCCAATGGTCGCGGTCGGCGGCTTCAAGGGTGTCGAACATCTCCCCTTTCCGCTCCTCGCTTTCCTTTTCCAGCTCTTTGATGGACGGCCAGTCGGGTTCGCCTTTTTCCGGGTCCCAGTCCGCCTGGCCCCGGTAGGTTTTGAAGATGGCATCTTCGTTATTGAGTTCCACCAGGGCGACCGCCGGGTCGTTCGCCAGCGTCAGCCCCGTATAGGGATTGACGTGGGTGAACAGGTTCCGGGCATAATCCAGTTCTTTCTGCTGAAGGGTCCTGTCATAGGCGTTCTTCCCTTTGAAACGCCTGCCTACCAGTAGGTTGACGTTGATGTAGATCCCGTGCTTCTTGAACTGCGAGACCATATAATCGAAAAGATCCAATTGCTCCGGGTCGAGCGTGCAGAAGGTCCCGTCATCCGCCAGGATGCCTTTCTCGCGGATCTGGCGGAACCGGTATTCCGACAAGTCGAAATAATGCAGGCGCACGCAATTGAAGCCGAAATGCGCCAGGCGTTTGGCGAGCCGTTTCGCCTGCTCATGGGTGGGGAAATTGGCCCCGCCCACGATGTTGACGCCATGGAAACGGATCCGTCCGGCATCGTTGACGAAATGCCGGCCTTCAACGCGGGTAAAGCCGTGTTTCCCGGCGGGCACATCCAGCAGGAACGAATAATCCGTCGCCCCCCGCGCCATGTCATACGACAGCACAAAAGGGAAAAGCCCCTCTTCGGAAGGCACTTCACCCACGCGGTGCCCGTCCTGCCCGTAGGCCGCACCGGCGCTCAGAAGCGCGCAAAGGAGTAAAAATAAAGTGCGCATGTCCTTACCGGGTTTTCATTGCAGACCGGGCATACAGCGGGCGGACATCCGGTTTGGGAACCGTCGGGACGGCCCGGGTCCGGCCCAGGGGCGTGATTGCCAGATTGTCGAAATAAGGCGTAGAAATCCCCCTTTCCATCTCCGGCGCGATCAGACCGGCCATCCCGTGGGTATACATGTCAGAGTTTGTCTTTACAACCGCCTTTCCGTCGACATAGCCCGTAATATCATTCCCCTCAAAACGGATTTTGAGCGAATGCCACCGGCAGGCGGAAAAGCCCTCGACCACCGCGCTGTCCAGGGGGAATTCTCCTCCTTCCTCGAAGTCCTTCCGCGCCTTGATCTGGGCCTGCTGCTCGGCATCCCCGATCAGTTCTTTCTTGTTGACCTTGCCGCAGGATAGGATGAGGGTGCATTTTCCCTGGTCGTTCACTTTCATGTAATAGCCTTTTGCCCAGATGCCATATCCGATGCCGACATGGCAGATGCGCCCCATGACGCCCGCCTCGTCCCCCGGGTTCAGCCACACATCGGCGCTGACCTCGTAGTCTTCCCAGTCCTGGTCGCCGAGAATCGTGTAATGGTGCCATTTCGGGGCCCAGCTCCGGGTCGGCTCACCGACAACCTGGCGGAGGCACCGGCCGTCCAAGTCCGGGCGGTCCGTCAGTTCAAAAGCACCGATCAGGTCGGCGGTATAATGGGGCAGATATCCCCACTCGTCGGGATGGGTATATCTCTCAAAATCTTCCCGGTAGGGTATCGGGAAGGCTTCCGCGGCCGGGATGGCGTCAAAACCGCCCTTCTGCTGTCCTCTTGTCGTAGAAAGCGAGTAAACGGCATTGGGCTGGAGGGTGAGCGTGAACCGGCCGCCGCGGGGCCGGATGTCGGTCTTCCGGACGAATTGCTCTTTTTCGTCGCTGTACCAGACACAAAGCGGCTTTTTCCCGAAGGTGCGGTCCAGCCGGACAGTCAGCGTCTGGGGGCCTTCGGCCTCCTTGGTTTCCAGGATGATGCTGTAATCTCCCGTCTCAGAATCCCGCAGGGTAACCATGGAACCGCCCTTGTCCAGTTTCATGCAGCCGTCGTCGACATACCGCCATCCCAGCCGGGTGAACTGGCCGTAATGGGCATAGCCCCAGAGGGCTTCCCGGACCTCATAATGGCCGCTCCAGGGCTCATGGGCCAGGACCGCCGCCGGGTCGACACTATAGGGCTGCATGGGGTAGATTCCAGCGATGTCATAGTAGTTCATCACCTTTGTCGCGCCGTTGACGATATAGTTCTCGTTGAAGCATTCCACAATCGTAATCAAGGCGTCGAAGCCCTTCCGGTAGACGTGTTCTTCCGAGTTCCACAGCGGTTTTCCGAGCGAATCGACAATGGCCCGGTTCTCCGGCGAAAGCGGAATCTCGCTGAAGGTATGGGCGCTGATGATATCGATGGCGTCCCGAAGCTCCGGATCATCCAGCATTTCCTGCAGATGGGCCATTTTCCTCCGTCCCCAGTTGTCGAAGCCATGCAGGCGCACGTTGGAGAATCCCCGTTCGTTCATGGCTTTGCGGAGCATCTTGGCGAAATCGGCATTCCGTCCTTTTTCGTTGTGGCAGCCGAGGGCGTCCAGCTCCAGTCCGTAGATTTCGCGGAGCCCCCGCATCCAGGAAATGTAGAAATCGACCATTTCAGGAGTCCACCATCCGCCGACCCAACCCGGTCCGCTCCACGCCGTGGCGTCGAGGGGGAGGTCCGGGTTCCGGTCCTTGGCTTCCCGGAGGACCCACCACATATATCCTCTTCGGAAATTGTTGTCGCCGCGGAAATGGCTGTGTGCAGGCATGGATCCTTGGGTCGAATTGCCGTCTCCGGGGATTTCGACCATCAGGGAGCTGACCGAGGCGCCGAACATGGGTTTATAGACGAGATCCATGATCTGGGAGCGCTGGGGTTCGGGATAATCCTTGAGCAGGACAGAAGTCGCTCCGCCGCCGTTGACGACGCCGATTCCGTCAAACTGCTTCCCCGCAGATTGGGCGCCCAAACGGACCGTCTGTTGCGCCAGGAGGCTTCCGGACAAGAGCAGGAAGGCCGCAAGAAGGAGGCTTTTCTTCATCTATGTTAATTCTTTACGATTTTATTGCTGTAAGGCATGTGACCGGAAAGCTTGTGCCCAGGATTTCCCGGAGTCAGCTTGAGGAGAACCACCCCGTGCGGGGCGACCTCCGTTTCCCACCAGACGGTCTGTTCCACCGTTCCGATATCTTGCTGGCGCCAGAGGTCACGGATGGTCTGCCGGCCGATAAGGTCCAGGTTATGGGGCCGGAATCCGATCTTCCGGGGAACATCGGAGAAATTGAAGAGGCCGATGGCGACGCCTCCTTCTTCGAGGGGTTTGACGTAGACTGCATGATTCTCGTCCCCGGCGGATTTCATCGCCTGGAAAGCCAGGGGGTCCTGGTTCACGTCAATCACTTCGCTGTTCCGGAACAAGCTGAGGGTGAACGGGTCCGGGTTGTCCAGGTCGCATCCGATCAGGAGGGGGGAAGAGAGGAGCGCCCAGAGCGTGAAGTGCGTATACTGCTCGTCCGGGGTCAGGTGTGTCCAGTGGTGTTCATGTTCGCGGAGTCCGCCGTGGCCCCAGCCGACCCGGCCGAGGACCAGCATGTCGGCGTCCGGCCAACTCCCCGGGCGCGTATACCCGGCCCAGCGCTCCTGTCGGATGCCGCCCGTGAGGATGTTCGCCCAGCGGTCCTTGAGGTCCCCGCCCGTCCGCCAGCACTCCGCATTCTCCTGCAGCACCGGTCCGAGGACGACATGGGTATGGCAGGAAATCGAAAAGACGATGTCCCGCCCGGTCGCGAGAAGCGCCTTCCGCATGTCCTTCAGCCACCAGGCGTCGACCGCGTTCCAGTCGTATTTCAGATAATCCACCCCCCATTCTGCCCACTGCCGGGCATCTTGCCGGGCAAAGGAATACTCCCCGAAATACCAGAGAGAATCCCGCCGGAACTTCGACTTGTCGAGCTGATACCAGGTGTCGGCGCCCCCTTCTTCCACCCACCAGTATTTCCCGTCGAGGCTGTCGCAGGAAGAGCCCGCATGACCGGCATAGGTTCCGACCCAGGGGGAAGAATAGATTCCCAGTTTCAGCCCGTTGGTGTGGAGGTAATCCGCAAGGGCCTTCATGTCCGGAAATCCGGCATTCGGCTGGAGGGCATTGTCTGCTCCGCCGCGGATCCCCTGCCAGCCGTCGTCGATGTTGACATAGGTCCAGCCGTAATTCACAAGATCATACTTCAACAGGCCTTCAGCGGCCCGCATGGCCTTTTCCTGCGTAATCCCGGCACCCCAGCAATTCCAGGAACTCCATCCCATCGGCGGCGTCAGGGCGATCTTGTCCCCGATGACGATCCGAAGGTTCCGTTCGGCCGCGCCATGGGCATTGACCGCCTTCAGGGCGACAACGTACGTTCCTTTTTTACGGGCCTTTCCCGTGATAATCCCCGTCTTTTGGTCGAGTTTCAATCCCCGGGGAAGGCCTTTTGCTTCAAAGGTCATCGGCCGGACGCCTGTCGCCGGGATACGGAAGAGGAAGGGAGCCCCGGGGCGGGCCCCATAAATTTTCGGTCCGTTGATCCGGGGTGACTCCGGGGCCGGCGGCGTCAAAATGAACGCCGAATAATCCGGAGCGGCCTCCTGGCCGTAAGCGAAGGAGACGCAGAGGCTCAATACGCCAATCAGAATGCTTCGGAAATTCATCGTATATCGTTTCTTAATCAAATTTCGCATCAGCGAAATACCTTATTAGGGAGGCCTGTAAAGGCCGACAGCCTTTTCCCTCCCCGAGGGAGGGAAAACGGGAATTGGGAGGGGTAACGTTGATTATTTTTAATAGCTGACGTTACCCTCACCTCCAAACCTCCTCTCCTCGGGAAAGGAGGCTTACCTACGCCCTTTCAGGGCTCTAAGTTAGGT
>CADBPH010000034.1 GCA_902796455.1 uncultured Bacteroidia bacterium | reverse complement strand
GGGCGCTGCGCCAGGGCCATGTGACGGGCGTCGATCTGTCGGAGGGCATGCTCGCGGTCATGAAGGAAAAGGTGGACCGGAAGGGACTATCAGACCGGATTTCCATTCAGAAAGGGGACGGGGAATCGTTGCCCTTCGAGGAAGGGACTTTCGACCGGGTCACGATTGCCTTCGGGATCCGGAATTTCGAGAATCGGGATAAGGGGCTCCGCGAAATGCGCCGGGTCCTTCGCCCGGGCGGCCGGCTGGTCGTCCTGGAGCTGTCCCGTCCGCAGAATGCCCTTATCCGCTGGTTTTACGACCTGTATTTCCTGCACATCCTGCCACGGATCGGCGGGTCCGTTTCCGGGGACAAGGCCGCTTACCGGTATCTGCCGGCTTCCGTCGTAGGTTTCCCGGGCAAGGAAGCGTTCATGGCTGAAATGGCTGCCAGCGGTTTCTCGCAACTGCGTCACAAAGCCTTCACCTTCGGCCTCTGCCGCATGTACACCGGAGAAAAGCGGTAGTTTTCAGAATCCATTCCTTTCCCTCCTTTGCAAGTCCAATCAGGAACTGCCATTGCTTTTTTCGCCCTTCTTGGTATTCTTTGTGTATGAAATCCTTCCCCGGCGTGACCATCAAGCCGAAAGAACTCATTCTGTCCGGGAATGAAACGAAGTACGTCAAGTACGATAATGCCTTGATCCTCAATCATTCGAGGTAGACTCCCCGTTTGTTTCCTTTTACCGCGCCTTTTTGATGACATCCAGGCGGATGGAGGCGCCGACGGTGAGGTTCTGCGATTTGTCGCGATTGTCCGTGTACCACAGACCGTGGAGGCGGACAATCTTGTTTTTCAAGGGGTAATATTCCACGCCGCCCCCAAAGTAGGCATATTCCGTTCCAGGCATGACGATCACGTCGAACGGCTCTCCGGCGTTGAAAGCCCCGAGTTCCGTATTTACATCATATCCCCCTTTGACGAACAGATTCCAGTCTCCGGCGGAAATGTTCAGCTTGGCCACGATCGACCAGTCTTTCAGGACGGAGAAGCGGCTCATCGGGGCCCGGTTGGTCCAGTCCAGTTCCAGGTAATGTTCCCCGAAGCAGAATTTGTTTCCCAGACTGATCATATTCAGATTCGTCCGGTTCACGTCCTCCATCAGGCTGAATGTCCAGATTGTCTGCCACCAAGGCGCCATCCGGCCATACCATCCCAGGTTCCAGTTGAAGGAATTGTATTTTCCCCGTGCAAGCGGGGAATTGCATAGCTGCAGACGGACACGCTGCCCAGGACCCGGGTTGTAGGCAGCGATGACCCCGAGCATGTAGAACTGCCACATTTTCTGCCCGAATCCGCTCCAGTAGTAGACATCCAGCGGGGCGGAATCCCATTCGAAACCGCCGGCCAGAATGGGGTGTTTGCCGAAAGTGAAGTCCCATTTGGACGTGGGCGCCCAGTTTACCCAGAGGTGATCCGTGCCGTTGAGCGGATTTTCTTTGTCGAATACCGCTTTGGTGAACCGGTGGCGGACGCGGTAGGTAATGTTGTCGGACAGATGTCCCAGCATGTGGAACATGAAATGCTCTCCGTTAAAGCGGAATGCGCTCTCGTCAGGGGCCAATGCAGCCGAGAAGCTGCCGCGGGCCTCGAAAAATAACTGGTCGACTTTTTCCTGGGAAAAAGCGGCGGAATGTGACAAAAAGACCAGAAAAAAGGCTGCAAGTAGTGTTTTTTTCATGTAGTCAATGTGGGGTGCACGCGAATTTAGCAAGTTTTTTGTTTACGGAACTTGTTTTTACAGGAAACATTCCTAAATTTGCAGTGTGTTAATAAACTAATACACTATAAGTGGCGATGATTCAACTGCGAGATATTAACAAAACCTATAATAACGGCCAGCCTTTGCATGTGCTCAAAGGGGTCAATCTGGATATTGACAGGGGAGAGTTCGTCTCCATCATGGGGGCTTCCGGTTCCGGAAAATCGACATTGCTGAACATCCTGGGCATCCTGGACAGCTATGATACGGGAGAATACTGGCTGGACGGCACCCTGGTCAGGGACCTGAGCGAAAACCAGGCGGCGGCGCTGCGCAACCGCATGATCGGCTTTATTTTCCAATCCTACAACCTCATCGGATTCAAAACGGCGGTCGAAAACGTCGAGTTGCCCCTGTTCTATCAGGGCGTCAGCCGGAAAAAGCGGAATCTGATGGCGATGGAATACCTGGACCGGCTGGGCCTCCGCGACTGGGCGGGGCATTACCCCAATGAAATGTCGGGAGGCCAGAAGCAGCGGGTGGCGATTGCCCGGGCCCTGGTGACCCGGCCGCAACTGATCCTGGCCGACGAGCCCACCGGGGCGCTCGATTCCCGTACTTCCGTGGAAATCATGGACTTGCTGGGAGAGCTGAACCGGGAGGAAAAAATGACGATCATCGTTGTGACGCATGAAAGCGGCGTCGCGAATGCGACCGACAAGATTATCCACATCCGGGACGGAGTCATCGGCTCCATTGACGAGAATACGGCCCACCGCAGTTCTCCTTTCTCCGCCGCGACCCTCATCAAATAAGCCCCCCTCATGCGTGATCTATTGAAAGAAATGTGGAATTCCCTGCAGCAGAACAAGCTGCGGACGGCCTTGACCGGCTTTTCCGTTGCGTGGGGAATTTTCATGCTGATCGTGCTGCTGGGGGCGGGGAACGGCCTGCTGAATGCCCTGATGAACAATTCCGGCACGCTCGCCCATTCGATGGCGATCTATCCGGGGTATACCTCCAAGCCCTATGGCGGATTCGACAAATGGCGCGAGATCAAGCTGGATGCCCAGGATGTCCGGAACCTGGAAGGAAAGGCCTTCATGGAGAACGTGGACGAGGTCAGCCCGGTCGTTTCCCATTCCGATACCCTGGCGTATGGGATGGAAACGTTTGCCTGCGAGTTGCGGGGTGTCACGCCGATTTACAAGGAAATCGATAAGATCCAATTGATTGCAGGCCGGTTCATCAATGCTTTGGACATAAAAGAACAGCGCCGGTGCATCGTGGTTGCCCGCAACGATGCCGAGGTCCTGGCCGGACGCCGCCGGAGGGCGGAAGAGATGCTCGGGAAAGAGGTCGCGGTCGGAGCGTTCCTATTCAAAGTCGTCGGAATCTATAAGAGCGACGAAAGTTTCGGCGGGACCCGGATCTATGCGCCCTTCACCACCCTGCGGACCCTGTATGCGAAGGGGAAGGACATAGAGGAAATCTATTTTTCTTTCCACGGACTGGACACGGAAGAGCAGAACCAGGCATTCGAAAAACGGTATCGGACAGTCGTCAATGTCAATCATGGCGCGGCGCCGGACGACGACCGGACGGTTTATATCTGGAATCGGCTGATCCAGAATATGCAGATGGGAAAGGCCGAGCGGATTATCCGGACCGCCCTGTGGATCCTGGGCCTGCTGACCCTGCTGAGCGGGATTGTGGGGGTCTCGAATATCATGCTCATTACGGTCAAGGAGCGGACGCACGAGTTCGGTATCCGCAAGGCCATCGGGGCGCGGCCCCGTTCGCTGATGGGCCTGGTTGTGCTGGAGAGCGTGGCCATTACGGCTTTCTTCGGGTACATCGGCATGTTCTTCGGCCTGGTGGCGAATGAAATCATGAATGCCACGATCGCGGGGAATCCCGTGGACATGGGTGTGACGCAGATTACGATGTTCGTCAACCCGACGGTCGGCCTGGATGTCGCAGTCCAGGCGACCCTGACCCTGATCGTGGCGGGAACCCTGGCCGGTTTGATCCCGGCATGGAAAGCAGCGAAAGTCAAACCGATAGAAGCCCTGCGGGCAGAATGAGATGATCCGATTCGACATTGACAGGATCCATGAGATCCGCCAGACCATCCTTCGGAACCGGAGCCGGTCCCTGCTGACCGGATTCGGGGTGTTCTGGGGCATTTTCATGCTGTTGTTCCTCATGGGAGGCGG
>CADBPH010000033.1 GCA_902796455.1 uncultured Bacteroidia bacterium | reverse complement strand
ATCCGGAAAACTAGATCACCCCCTGGGCCAACATCGCCTCAGCCACCTTCATGAAGCCGGCCACATTCGCCCCCTTGACATAATTGATATAACCGTCAGGCTGCGTACCATACTTGACACAAGCCGCATGAATCGAAGACATGATCCCGTGCAACTTCTCGTCAACCTCCTTGGCAGACCAGCTGATGTGCATCGCATTCTGCGTCATCTCCAGACCGGAAGTCGCCACGCCGCCGGCGTTGACCGCCTTGCCCGGAGCAAACAGGATCCCCGCCTTCTGGAACGCCTCAATCGCGCCCGGCTGGCAACCCATGTTGGAGACTTCGGCACACAGCCACGTCCCGTTCGCAAGCAGCATTTCCGCATCCTCGCGGCTCATCTCATTCTGGAAAGCACAAGGCATCGCAATGTCGCACTTCACGCTCCAGGCCTTCTTTCCGGGGATAAACTGCGCATCCGGGAACTTCTGGGCGAACGGCGCCACGACATCATTATTGGAAGCACGGAGCTCAAGCATATAGTCGAGCTTTTCCTGCGTCATACCCTCCGGATTGTAGATCACACCGTCAGGACCGGAAATCGCCACAACCTTCGCACCCAGTTCCGTCGCCTTCGTAGCAGCGCCCCAGGCCACATTGCCGAACCCGGAAATCGCCACCGTCTTCCCCTTGATATCCAGGTTATCCTTATGCGTATGAAGCATATGCTGCACAAAATACACCGCACCGAAACCGGTGGCCTCAGGACGGATCAGCGAACCGCCGAACTGCAGTCCCTTTCCCGTCAGGACACCATGATGCTCACGGGTCAGCTTCTTGTACATGCCGTTCAGGAAACCGATCTCACGGCCGCCGACACCGATATCACCGGCAGGGACATCCATGTCCGGACCAATGTTCCGCCAAAGTTCCAGCATGAAAGCCTGGCAGAAACGCATGATCTCCGCATCGGACTTCCCTTTGGGATTGAAATCGGAACCGCCCTTGCCGCCGCCCATCGGGAGCGTCGTCAGGGAGTTCTTGAACGTCTGTTCGAAACCGAGGAACTTCAGAATCGAAGGATTCACGGAAGGATGGAAGCGCAAGCCGCCCTTGTAGGGACCGATCGCGTTGTTGAACTGCACACGGTAACCGGTATTCGTCTGAACCTCACCGTTGTCATCCACCCAGGTAACCCGGAAGGTAAACATGCGGTCGGGCTCCACGATCCGCTCGACAATCTTGGCATTCTCAAACTCAGGATGCTGGTTATACACATCCTCAATGGATTCCAGAACCTCCTGTACCGCCTGGAGATACTCCTTCTCGGTCGGATACTTGGCCTGGAGACGGGCCATGATTTCTGCTGTTTTCATGATTGATGAATAATATGCGTTTTAGTGATTATTATTTGACTTCCCATGTGGAACCGCTCCGCAACAGGGCGTCCACACTGTGGATCTTCGATTTTTCCGCAACCCGGTCGACCTGCGCGCAGACCCCGTCCTCATAGGTGGGTGCCTCCACGTCCCGGATCACGCCCAGGGCCAGCGGATACTCCGGCCAGTTCATCTGCGCCAGCATCATCTGCAGGCCCAGATTGTCCGCTTTCGGATCATGCGTCAGGATATCGTCCTCTGTCACACCATCCTGGCCGATCGTCACAACCTTGAGCTTCCACCCGTCCAGCACCAGGCCCTTGTCCCGGTTCTTTCCGAAAATCATCTTCTCCCCGGCACGCAGCGTGATCGTACGGTC
Organism: uncultured Bacteroidia bacterium; assembly: GCA_902796455.1. Lineage (GTDB taxonomy): Bacteria > Bacteroidota > Bacteroidia > Bacteroidales > UBA932 > Cryptobacteroides. The sequence goes on along the minus strand of CADBPH010000033.1, from coordinate 5,926 downwards.
TGCCCGGACTTCCTTGTCGGAAACCTCCGAATGAGAGCCATTATTGAAAATGACACAATTCGTCCGGAATTCCATCACGGAAGTCCCGTGGTGGCGGGAAGAGGCCAGCATAATCTCCTGGCAGAGCGGAAGATCGTTGTCCAGGCCGCGGGCAAAGAACGTTCCCTTCGCGCCGAGAACCAACTCTCCGGGATTGAAGGGCGCCTCTACCGTACCGTACGGAGACGTCTTCGTGATCATCCCGAAAGGAGACGTCGGAGAATACTGCCCCTTGGTCATGCCATAAATCCGGTTGTTGAACAGCATGATATTGATGTCGATATTCCGCCGCAGGGCATGGATGAAATGATTGCCTCCGATCGCCAGCGCATCTCCGTCCCCGCTCGCCTGCCAGACACTCAATTCGGGATTCGCCACCTTGATTCCGGTTGCAATCGCCGTCGCACGCCCGTGGATGCTGTGGAAAGCATAGGTATTCATATAATACGGCAGACGGGAAGAACAGCCGATCCCGGAAACCACGACCACCTTCTCCTTGTCAATGCCTTTTTCCTCGCAGACCTGGGGAAGCGTCTTCTGCAATGCGGCCAGAATCGCATAATCGCCGCAACCCGGGCACCAACGCACCTCCTGGTCGCTCTTGAAATCCTTCAGTGTATATTTTGCCATAATCTGTCCTGTCTTTTAAAGTTCTTTACTGATTGCCTCGACAAGATCCCGGACCAGGAACGTCTGCCCCTGCACCTTATTGCAGGAAACAATGTCCAGGTGCGGCATCTGCCCCTTGAGATAGGATGCGAACTGACCGCTGTTCAGCTCGCAGACAATGATCTTGCGGAACCGCGAGAGGACTGCCTCCGTATTCTTGGGCAAAGGACAGATATAATCGAAATGCGCACGGCTGAGCGTCTTCCCGTCCTGCCGGAGCTCTTCGACCGCAGAAAGGATGTGGCCATACGTTCCGCCCCAGCCGACAACCAGGACATCCCCGGATTCCGGGCCGTCCACCGCCAGGTCGGGCAGGGAATCCGCGACCAGGGCCACCTTGCGGGCACGTTCGCGGACCATCAGCTCATGATTGGCCGGATCATTGGAAAGCACGCCGGCATGGTTCTTTTCCAGACCGCCCACCCGGTGCTCCATTCCCTTCATTCCCGGGAAAGCCCAGCGGCGGGCCATGGTGGCAGCATCCCGCTCATAGGGGCGGAAAGGACCTTCGCCCTCCGCAATCCGCGGCGTAATCGCCGGATAATCAGCCATGGAAGGCACCCGCCAGGGCTCGGAGCCATTGCCGAGGAAGCCCTCGGACAACAGGATCACCGGAACCATGTGTTCCAAAGCGACTTTGGCCGCCTCGAAAGCCCGGTCGAAACAATCGGCCGGAGAATGCGCCGCCATGACCACCAGCGGGCTCTCCCCGTTGCGTCCATACAGGACCTCATTCAGGTCGGACTGCTCCGTCTTGGTCGGCATGCCCGTGCAGGGGCCTGCACGCTGGACATCGACGACCACCAGCGGCAATTCCGTCATCACGGCCAGCCCCAGGGCTTCCGATTTCAGGGACAGACCCGGCCCGGACGTCGTCGTGACCGCCAGGTCTCCGGCGAAGGAGGCTCCGATGGCCGAGCAAATACCGGCAATCTCATCCTCCGTCTGCATGGTCTTGACACCCAGATTCTTATGGAGTGCAAGCTCTTCCAGGATCCCTGTCGCGGGCGTAATCGGATACGATCCGCAGAAGAGCGGACGGCCCGCTTTCTCCGAGGCAGCGATCAGCCCCCATGCCAGCGCCTGGTTCCCGGTGATGTTCCGGTAAATTCCCTTCTCGGGATGGGCAGGCGCCACATGATACGTATTGGCTTCCGCCTGGATATTGGCGGCATAATTGAATCCGTCCGTGACGACCTTCTTGTTCGGGGCGATCATCTCGGGATGCTTTTTCGAGAACTTCCCCTCGATATAATTGTAGATGTATTCCAGCGGACGGTTATAAATAAAGCAAGCCATGCCCAAAGTGAACATATTCTTGCACTTGTGGACAGAAGCAATATCCAGTCCGCTGTCCGCCAGGCTGTTTTCCGTCAATTTCGTAATGGGAACGACCAGGATCGTGCGGTCCTCGATGCCCAATTCCTCGAAAGGATTTCCCGTGAATCCCGCCTTCTTCAATCCGTTGTCGTCGAACGCGTCCTGGTTGACCAACACAAGCGCCGTCCGCTTGAGCCATTTCGCATTGGCCTTGAGCGCGGCAGGATTCATCGCGACCAGCATGTCGCAGTAATCTCCCGGCGTATTCACCTTCCGGTTCGCGATGTGTACCTGGAAACCCGAAACACCGGCCACGGTGCCTTTCGGCGCCCGGATCTCAGCCGGATAATCGGGGAATGTGGACAACCCATTGCCGTAAATGGCTGACATATTCGCAAAAAGAGACCCAGTGAGCTGCATGCCATCTCCTGAATCTCCTGCAAATCGTATCACGACATCGTCCCTGTCGATAACTTTATGTTGCATTTCCTTTTAAATTATAAGAAATTATCCGATTTAGACTGCAAATTTAGCAATAAAAACGATACCGGCCTATTAAAATAGAATAAAAATAGCCGACCTTTCGAGAAAAGCCGGCTGGAATTACATTCATTGGAAAACTATTTGGTTGCAGGGGCAGCTTCTGCATTGGCCTGGGCCTGCAACTCAGCCTGGAGCGATTCCAGGGTGCGTCCCTCGGGAATACCCAGTTCCTTGCGGGCAGCCGGAGTCAGGTCCGTGCTCTGCTTCTCATCCACGAACAGGAGAGAACCCTTCTCGAATACGTACACATATCCGCCGGCCTTGGCCAACTTCTCGACAGTCTGGATGGCTTTCTGCTGGATCGGAGCCATCAACTGCTGCTGTTGCTGCTGCAGTTCCACCTGGATGTTGTTCTGGAACTCCTGGATACGGGTATTGATATCATTGAGTTCCTTCTCCTTGCTTTCCTTTACGGCAGCCGTCCATGTAGCGGACTTCTGCTGATATTGTGTAAGCTTGGTCTGGCCTTCTTCATAGAAGCTCTGGAGCGTTTCTTCCGCCTCCTTCTGGGCGGCAGCCATCTGTGTCCGGGCTGCATCAGCCTCGGGCATGAGCATCACCAGCTCATTGTAGTTTACATGGGCGAATTTCAGGTTCTGCGCCGAAGCGGAGAGGGTCAGGAGGGCCGCAGCCGCTACCACAAAGATTTTTTTCATATCGATAAATTTTATGTTATTACCTTTATATCACACCAAATCGGGGTACTTATCAAATTTCAGACCATTCTTCTAGAACTCCTGTCCAATCGTGAAGTGGAACTGGCTGCCGCCATTGGCAGCGTCGTCGAATCCATAGCCCCAGTCGATACCCAGCAGACCGACCACCGGCAGGTAAACCCGTATGCCCACACCGGCGGAACGCTTGATCTGGAACGGATTGAAGTCACGGATCTCCGACCAGCAGTTACCCCCTTCCAGGAAGACCAGCGCGAAAATCGTGGACTGCGGCTGGAGAATCACCGGATACCGGAGTTCCACCGTGAACTTGTCATAGACGTTACCCGAATAAGAGGCATAGCTGGAATACTGCGTATAGGTCTGCGGCGTCAGGGAATAGTTCTCGTAACCACGCAGGGAAATAATTTCGGAACCATAGGTATTGTAGCCCGTCATACCGTCGCCGCCGACCCAGAATCCTTCGAACGGAGAATACCCCCATCTCCGGTTATAGTAACCCAGGTAACCGAACTGCATGCGCGTACGCAAGACCAGGTTGCCGACCAGTTTCTGGTAGAAATTCGCCTTGAACGACCACTTGTGATACTCGATCCACTTGTAGCGGTCCTGCGAAGACCAGGTATCGTAATCGATATCCCGCCAGCTGGACACCGGGGTAGGATTGCCGTTGACATCCAGCACGCCCTTGTCGACCTTGCGGAAGAGCGAGAACGGAGGAGTCAGCTGCACCGACATGGAAATATCGGAACCCGTACGCGGGAAAATCATCTGGTCCGTCGAGTTACGGGACAGGCTGAGCGTATAACTCAGGTTATGGGAAATACCGTCGTCGAAGATGAAGCTGCTTGAATACCAATTGGTCAGCTTGTACGTCTGCCAACTCAACTGGTTGTACAGCACGAAGTAGTTATCCGGCCATTTCAGGCGGTTACCCAGCCCGGCCGAGAAGCCGTACACCTCCATCTGCCTGTCATTCTTGAAAATCTGAAGGGCATAGTAGGAGTTCGTCTGCTTGGTATAATAGGCTCCCAGCGAAAGGGAAGTCGGTTTTTTGCCGAACAGCCAGGGCTCCGAGAAGCTGGCGGACATGGCCGTATAGTATGTTCCGCTCGTCTGGAACCGGAAGGCCAGGTTCTGGGCATCTCCCAACGGGACAGGCTTCCAGGCCGACTTGTCGAAAAAGCGCCGGGTAGAGAAGTTGTTGAAGCTCACACCCACGGTCGCCACGAAAGTACGGCCGCCCCAACCGCCGGAAAGTTCCAACTGGCTGGAAGGTTTCTCCGTAACATTATAAGTAATGTCAACCGTATTGTTGTTCTGGTCCGGCATGATGGAATACCCGCCTTCGCTCATGATGGCTTCCGGGTCGAACTGACCCAGGGAAGAGATTTCCCGGATGGAGCGTTCGAAGTCGGTCTGGCTGAAAAGATAGCCCGGACGGGTAAATACCTGACGGCGGACCACCCGCTCATTGGTCAGGTCATTTCCGTTGATAATGATATTGTTGAGCGTCGCCTGCTTCCCTTCCACGATCCGCATTTCGACGTCCACGGAGTCCCCCTGGATATTGACTTCCACAGGCTGGACATTGAAGAAGAGGTAGCCGTTGTCCCGATAGAGGGTGGACACGTTCTGGTCTCCCTGCTTGCCGCCGCCGTTGAGCCGTTTCTGCATCGTGACGACATCGTAGACATCCCCTTTGTGGATATCCAGGACCCTGTTCAGCGCATCGGCGTCATAAACCGAGTTCCCGGTCCAGGTGACGTTCCGGAAATAGTACCGGCGCCCCTCGTCGAACTGGAAGTCGATGGCCAGCTTGCCCGGCTCGACTTTATAGATGGAATCCTTGAGAATGCGGGCATCCCGGTATCCGGCCTCGTTGAAGGCACTGATCAGCCCCTTCTTGTCATTCGGATATTCCTTCTCGTTGAATTTCTTGCTGCTGAAGAAGTTGTAAATCTTCGCGGACTTGGTCTTCTTCATGGACTTGGCCAACTTGAAGTCCTTGACATGGTCGTTGCCTTCAAAGTTGATGTATTTGATCCGCGTCTTGGGTCCGCGCTCGACATGGAAATTCACCCGGATTGCATTCTTGACGATCGTATCCTTCGTAGTCTGCGGGGTCACTTCCACATCCTGGAACCCTTTCTCCTTGTAATACCGCTTGATGATATCGGAGGAAGTCTTGGAAACATACTCGGAGAACTCGCCGCCGCGGCGGAAGTTCAACCGTTCCATCAGGTCTTTCTTCTCTCCGCTCTTCACGCCCGAAAACGTCCACCGGGACACCCTGGGACGTTCCTGGATGGCGATCCGCAGGTATTCGGTAGCCCGCGCTGCGGACACGGAATCCACCAGGACGGCGACGTCCTGGAAAAACCGCTGGAGCCAAAGGCGGTTCACGATGGAGGAGATATCATCGCCCGGGATGGTCACCTGCATGCCGTCCTGCAGTCCCGTCAACTGGATGATCTGCTGGTCGGTAAAGTATGTGTTTCCGGAGACTGAAATCCCGCCGACAGTATATTGTTTCGGATTCGAATAATCTATTTCAACCGAAGGGTCCCGCTGTGTCTGTCCGGCGGCCTGTATGCCCAACAGCAACAACGAAAGACTTATGACCCGTTTCAGCTTCATCATGCGTTCTGTGTTAAAGTCTGCAAATATAATAATTATTT
>CADBPH010000032.1 GCA_902796455.1 uncultured Bacteroidia bacterium | reverse complement strand
TACAGAAAAAGACTCGTTTACCGGCCCAGGCGCATGCGGGCCCATGGAATGACTCCTGCAGGAGACTGTTTCTCCTTCAGGAGTTCTTTCATTTTCTCCATGTACGGACTGACATGGCGATAGAAAAGAGAATAACCGGCACACAAGGCATTCAACCCCGTTTCGCCGGATTCCGTCCGGTTGAACCGATGCTTGGGACATTCCCCGTTGCAGGCGAAGAACCATTCGCAACGCCGGCATTTGGCAGGGAGCGCATTGCGTTTGTCAATCCCGAACTTCACCTGCGCGTCCGACGTCATCATGCCCTTGATGCTGTCCGTCAACACATTCCCCAGCCGGTAACGGGGATAGACAAAATGGTCGCACGGATACAGGTCCCCATTGTGTTCGATGATGGCATTCCCGCCGCAGGTTTCCCCGAAAACACAGGTCCCGGGCATCTGGCCGCACCAGCGAGCCAGCGTCGCATCAAACTGATTGACAAAATATTGGCCGACATCACCGACCACCCAGTCATCGAAAATATCGCAGAGGAATTTTCCGAAAGCGACATCGCTGACGGACCACCGGGCAATGACCGCCCCCTCCGTAGAAGGATCCACGATGAAAGGACGGGCCGTCTTGCGGACCTTGCCGTCCGCGCCAACCGGATATTTTACATGCTCCACGACCGGCATGAATTGCATGTAGCGGCTCCCGATGGACTTGAGGAAACGGTACACCTCCCGGCCGCGTCCTTCGCTGGCCTTGTTGACTGTGGACATGGTATTGAACGGAGCGCCCGCGCGCTGGAGCGCCCGGATCCCGCGCAGGACTTTGCTGAAAGTCGGCGCCCCGCCCTTGTCCCGCCGGTATTTATCGTGGATATCCTGCGGCCCGTCAATGGAAATACCTGTCAGGAAACCGTTTGCGGCCAGGAAATCCGCCCACTCATCCGTCAGGAGCGTCCCGTTGGTCTGAATCGTGTTGTGGATCACCTTCCCGTCGGCATACTCCCGCTCGAATTCCAGGGCTTTCCGATAGAAATCCAGCCCCAGGACAAGCGGCTCGCCGCCATGCCAGTTGAATGTCACCTCCGGCACCTCATTCGCCTGGATATAATCCCGGACGACCCGCTCGAGCATGTCCAGGGACATGCGGGGCTCTTTCCCTCCGTAAATCTCCGACTTGTCCAGATAGTAGCAGTAATTGCAGTCCAGATTGCACAACGAACCCGCCGGCTTGATCATGATATTGAAAGCCAGCGGGCCGGAAAGACGTACGGCATCCTGCAGGGTCAGGGTGTCGGAATACATAGGCTTATCCTAATCTTTCGCGCAGGACGGCACCTTGCTCTTCATAACCGGGTTTGCCCAGCAGGGCGAACATGTTCTTCTTGTACGCCTCGACACCGGGCTGGTTGAACGGATTGACACCGAGCAAGTATGCACTGACCCCGCAGGCGAACTCGAAGAAATAGAACAGGCCGCCGAGGTTGAACGCATCGATCCGCTCCACGGAGACTTCGATCTGCGGGACACCACCGTCAATGTGCGCCAGCTTGGTTCCAAGCATGGCCATGGCATTGCAATGCTCCACCCGCCTGCCGGCGAGATAATTGAGCTGGTCGAGGTTCTGGCTGTCCAGCCCGATCGTCACCTCGCGGTTGCTGTTTTCGACATTTACGACCGTCTCGAAGAGGATCCGGTTGCCATCCTGGATGAACTGTCCCATGGAATGGAGATCCGTCGTGAAATTGACAGAAGCCGGGAAAATCCCCTTTCCGTCCTTGCCCTCGGATTCGCCGTAAAGCTGCTTCCACCACTCTCCCAGATACTGGAACTTCGGATTGTAGGACACCAGGATTTCGATGGTCTTGCCATATTCCTTGTAAAGAAGGTTCCGCATGGCGGCATACTTCACGGCCGGATTTTCCATGCTCCGCTCCTGGAGGGCAAGTTGCATTTCACGGGCGCCTTCCAGCATCCGGCGGACATCGAATCCAGCCAGCAGGATCGGGAGCAGGCCGACCGGGGTCAGGACGGAAAAACGGCCGCCCACATTGTCCGGAACGACAAAGGTCTTGTATCCTTCCTGGGTTGCAAGGGTCTTCAGGGCCCCTTTCTTCGCATCCGTGATGGCGATAATGCGCTCCGCCGCATCGGCGTAACGCTGCTCGATCGCCTGCTTGACCACACGGAAGGCCACGGCCGGTTCCGTCGTCGTCCCCGACTTGGAGATGACGATGCAAGCCGTGTTGCGCCCGGCGACCAGATCCATCAGTTCGGCCAGGTATTCTTCGGAAAGGCTGTTCCCGGCGAAGACGACGGCCGGTGCATCCTTTTTCCCGCCCATCAAAGAGGCGAAACTGTGCGAAAGCGCTTCGATGGCGCAGCGGGCACCCAGATAGGAACCGCCGATGCCGATGACCACGACCAGGTCGATTCCCTTGAATTTCCAATCGTCGCGGATGGCTTCGAACTCGGCGATCAGGCTGTCAGGCACTTGCGAAGGCAGTGTTTTCCAGCCCAGGAAATCGTTCCCGGCACCGTTTCCTCCCATGAGGGTATCAAATGCGGCCAGCGCATCCGTGGATATTGCATCATAAGCAGCCTGCGAAACAAAAGAGCTGCATCCGGATAAATTAACTTTTACCATATTGTTTGTTTTATCAAGTTTCCAAAAATGTTTGTCACGCAAAAATAACCTTTTTTAAAAGAATTATGAATATCTTTGTAAGGATAAAGACAACATTAAACGATTCAATATGGTACCGTTTTCCAAAAAAATCACTTGGCTCGTCCTGGCAGCCCTGATGGTCATGCCGCTCACCCTCTCTGCACAGAAAAAAGTTCAGATCACCGCACACCGGGGCTATTGGAAATCTGAAAAGACGAAAGATGCCGAAAACAGCATCGCCTCGCTCAAACTTGCTCAGAAAGAAAAGCTCTGGGGCAGCGAGTTCGACGTCCACCTCACCGCGGACAACGTCATTGTCGTCAACCATAACGGCGATATCGAAGGCATCAAGATCCACGAGAATCCTTTTTCGGCATTCAAGGATATCCGCCTGAAAAACGGGGAGAAAGTTCCCACGCTGGACAGCTACCTCAAGCAAGGGGCAAAGAGCAATACGGTCCTCGTCCTGGAAATCAAGTCGCAGGACAATGATGCGCGCAGCATCCAGCTGGCAGATCTGTGCATCCAGAAACTGATCGACCACAAGCTGTATGACCCTTCCCGCGTGATATTCATCTCCTTCAGCCTCGCCGCCTGCAAGCACCTGGCGGTCGTCGCACCGGAATTCACGAACCAGTACCTGAACGGAGAGCTCTCTCCGGACCAGCTCAAGGAATTTGGGATCAACGGATTGGATTACAACACAAAGGTTTTCAAGAAGCATCCCGAATGGGTTTCCCGCGCGCATGAGCTCGGGATGTCCGTCAACGTCTGGACGGTAAACAAGGAAGAAGATATCAAGCAGATGATCGAATTGGGCGTGGACTGCATCACGACCAACGAACCGCTGCTCGTCCGGAAACTCCTGAACGGCAACGAGATAAAGTCTAAATAAGGTCTTTTTTCTGCCTTTCGTAAGCGAGTGTGCGCGGGTCTTCGGCCTGCGCACATTTTTTATCGTACTCCCGGTCCCACTCCCGGTACCATTCCATTTTCGGATCTTCGAACAGGGTCATCTGTTCGAATTCCTCCCGGGTCAGTTTGGACAGTCCCATCCCGACTTGACGGATGGGAGTTTTTCCGTCCCAGAGTTCCGCCAGCATCCGGCGGGCCTGGTTCAGGATCACCGCAGTCACATCCGTCGGCCGGAAAAGCGTCCCTTGTTTCTGCACGACGGTGAAATCGCGGTATTTGATGAAGACAGACACGCAGGTCGCCCGGACCCCGTCCTTGCGGATCCGGTGGGCGACGATACAGGCGACCTGGAACAGGTAACGGTCCAACTGCACCGGATCGGTCACATCCTTCTCGAACGTCCGTTCCGCACTGTAGCTTTTGGCCTCTGCCGTCTCCGTCTCGACGGGACTCTCGTCCCGGCCATGGGCATGTTCCGACAGGGAACGGGCGGCATGCAGTCCGACCAGCCGGGCCAGCGACCCTATATCCGCATTGGCGATATCCCCCACGGTTTCAATCCCGTAGGCGCGCAGCCGCTCTTCCGTTTTCTTGCCGACCCACAGCAGGTCACGTACCGGAAGCGGCCACATTTTCCGGGGCACTTCCTCGGGCCATAACGTATGGACGCGGTCCGGTTTCTCGAAATCGGACGCCATCTTGGCCAGCAGTTTATTGGAAGAGACGCCGACATTCACCGTGAACCCGAGCGTGTCCCGGATCTGGTCTTTCAGCC
>CADBPH010000031.1 GCA_902796455.1 uncultured Bacteroidia bacterium | reverse complement strand
TATTTCAAGGGGAAATGATTACATTTGCGCTTCCTTTTTCAAACGTACTTAACATCTATTTCACATGGGAGGGTTCTTCGGAACTATTTCAAAACACGAATGTGCCACAGACCTTTTCTACGGCACGGATTACAACAGCCATTTAGGAACACGCCGGGGCGGCATGGCCACCTACGATCCGAAAAAAGGGTTCATGCGTGGGATCCACAGTCTGGAAAACGGGTATTTCCGCAACTGCTTCGAGGATGAACTCGGGAAATTCACCGGAAATGCCGGAATCGGAATCATCAGCGATACGGATGCCCAGCCGATGCTGGTCAATTCGCACCTCGGCCGCTTTGCCATTGTCACGGTGGCGCGGGTCAACAATGCCGAGGCGCTGGCCCAGAAATGCCTCGAGGAGGGCATGTACCTCACAGAGTTCAGCAGCGGCAGGATCAATGTCACCGAACTGATCAGTCTCCTGATTGTCAAGGGGAAAGATTTCGTGGAGGGAATCGAAAACGTCTTCCGGGAAGTCAAGGGGTCCTGTTCGATGCTGATCCTGACAGAAGACGGAATCATTGCCGCGCGGGATGCCTGGGGGCGGACTCCGGTCACGGTCGGCGTCAAGGAAGACGCCATGGCCGTCAGCTCCGAGAGTACGGCCTTCGCTAACCTCGGATTTGAGACCTGCGCTTATGTCGGGCCGGGCGAGATTGTCCGCTTGCGGGCGGACGGGATGGAACAACTCCGCGCGCCCAATCCCCGGAAGCAGGTCTGCTCTTTCCTGTGGGTTTACTATGGATTCCCGACGTCCTGTTATGACGGCCGGAATGTGGAGGAGTCCCGTTTCAACTGCGGTAAAATGATGGGGGCGAAGGATGACATCGAGGTGGATTGCGCCTGCGGCATTCCCGACAGCGGTATCGGGATGGCGGTGGGATATGCGGCCGGCCACGGCGTGCCTTACATGCGTGCCATTGCCAAATATACGCCGACCTGGTCCCGTTCCTTCATGCCTTCTTTCCAGAGCATGCGGGATCTTGTCGCGAAGATGAAACTCATCCATAATTGCGACATGCTCCGGGGAAAGAAAATGCTCTTCTGTGATGACAGCATTGTCCGCGGAACACAGTTGCGCGACAATACCAAGCAACTCCACGAGGGCGGAGCCAAGGAGGTTCACATGCGGATCGCCAGTCCTCCGCTCGTGTTCGGGTGTCCTTTCCTCAATTTCTCGGCGAGCAAGACCGAACTGGAACTGATCACCCGGCGGATCATTCAGGATCTGGAAGGCGATATGGACAAGAATGTCGACAAATACACGGACTCATCGACTCCGGAACATGAGCGGATGGTCAGTGAAATCGCCCGGCGGCTGAATCTTGATTCATTGAAATTCAGCACGATAGAGGACCTTGTCAAGAGCATCGGTCTTCCGCGCGAGGATGTGTGCCTCCATTGCTTCGACGGCTCTTCGGCCTTCACCTTGGAGGAAGAAAACAAATAGACCGGTCAATTCGGAAAATAGAAGGGACTTTCCCGGAGCCAGGCGGTTCCGGGAAAATCTTTTTCATGCCCGGCAATCCGGCGTCCGAACAGGAGTCTTCCGGCATTCTCGTAATAATCTTCCTGGCTGGGATCCAGCGAGTTGACGCGGACGACCTGGGAGGCGTGCACCATCCTGCCGCCGCCGAGATAGATGCCGACATGGGAGACGCGCCCGGTGTCCCGGTTGCCGAAGAACAGCAGGTCGCCCCGCTCCAGGCTGGAGTAATCTCCCTGACGGACTCCTTCGGTATCGATGGCCATCCCGCACCGGGCTTGTTGGGAGGCATTTCGCGGGAGCAGCAACCCATTCATATAGAAGACCATCCGGGTAAGGCCGCTGCAGTCCAGGCCTCCGACGGCTGCGCCGCCCCAAAGATAGGGCATCCCGACATACCGAAGGGCTTCCCGGACGATGTTGTCTTGGGTTAACTGTCTGCTGTCGACCCAATTCCGCAGGTCTTCAGCATCTTGTTTCCGCACCCATCCGGTCCTCCCGTCGGGCAGGGCGACGCCCAGATACCCTTTTTTCTTCAAGGCCCGTCCGTTTTTGCCGGTCCGTTTCCCCAGGATACCGCCCCGGGAAAGGTCGCTGATGCGTGGGCTGGCCGGGTCCGCATCCCGGTAAACATGGGTGTAATCCGCGACGCAGATAACCCGGTCGCTGAGCAGCCATTGCCGGATTTCCTCCTGGGTTTTCAGGGCGATCCCTTTTTCGTTGACCCATGCGGTATAAGGATCCGGAGAAGTGATTTTCAGCCAGTAACCTTGTTTGTCAGAGATGGTTACGACAGTCCCCATCAAGGCTTGGTTTCCCAGCTCCTGGTCGTAATCCGGTTTTTCCCGCATGAAATTGGCGGAAAGCGAAACGATGCCGTAGGCCGGCCCTGCGGTTGTTTGGGCGGACAGGGCCGTCGGGAGTCCGGCAAGCAAGAAGAAAATGGACAGGATGTACCTGCAGGAAAAATGGAAATGCATGGTCAATCAAGATAAAGTCCGAAGCGGTTGAGGACAGGGCAGGCAAGCGCACCGGTGATCCGGACGCGGATGGCATCTGCCCGGGTTTTCTCCGTGAGCAGGATCCGCTTGTAGCCGATGGTGGTTCCGGAAGCGATTTCCCGCCAGGGCGCTCCGTCTGTGGAAGCTTCTATGGTAAAGGAACTTACGCGTTGCCCGAGCGGAATATATTCCTGGAGCAGGACGCGGTTGAAAACCCGGCTTTCGGGAAGCCGGATCTCAAAGGAAGGGGTACAGTCGCCGTCGGGAACCGCCCAGTAACTGTCATATTGTTCATTCAGCAAATTCGTGGCCTGGAACTGCCGGCCCCTGCGTGCGCTGGCGCGGATGCGGCCGCCCTGGGCCAGGTCTGTCGCAAACACGCGGTCCAGCCGGGCCCGCCATTCGACGAGCCGGGCGGAATCGGCAGCGGGGATGCGCCCGCGGTCATCCGGCGGGACATTGAGCAGCAGCAGGGCATTGCGTCCGACGCTGGTGTAATAAATGTCCATCAACTGGTCGACGCTTTTGACGCGGTTGTTTTCACTTTCCCGCCAGAACCATCCCGGGCGGATGGAGACGTCGGCTTCCGCCGGGACCCAGGCCTTGCCGTTGACGTTGCCCCGGGAAAGGGTGTCTTTGGGCGGGGCTCCGGCGCCGGGCTCGAACCCCTCGATGTTGAGGGTGCTCCAGCAGGTTTCCCCGGCAACACCTCTTTCATTCCCTATCCACCGGCATCCCGGACCGACATCGCTGAACATGACCGCTTCGGGCATGGCATTCCGGACGGTCCGGTGGAAAAGCGGCCAGTCGTATACTTGTTTTTTCCCGGCCGGCCCTTCGCCGTTCGCCCCGTCAAACCATTCTTCGAAGATCGGTCCGTAATGGCCTAGCACGCTTTCCAATGTCTTGACATAGACTTTGTTATATTCGTCGGATCCATAGCTGGGATCGTTCCGGTCCCAGGGGGAGATGTACACGCCGAATTTCAGCCCTTCTTCGCGGCATGCCTTGGAGAGTTCCGCGAGGACATCTCCTTTTCCGTCCCGCCATGCACTTTGCGCCACGGTATGCTTGCTGGCCGGATTGGGCCACAGGCAGAATCCGTCGTGATGCTTGGCGGTGATGATGATTCCTTTGAAACCGGCCGCTTTGGCGGTTGCGGCCCATTGCCTGCAGTCCAAAGCGGTGGGATTGAAGAGGTCTTCAGTCTCCGTTCCGTCTCCCCATTCCTTGCCGGAGAAGGTGTTCGGCCCGAAATGGCAGAACATGTTGGTTTCCATTTGCTGCCAGGTGACCTGCCACGGCTCGGGCAGGGTGCCGTACGGGGCGGGCGGGGCAGGCGAACAGGCCGCCGCGGCCAGGATCAGGGGGATCAGATAATGCTTTTTCATGGCGATACCGGATTGACAATGTCCCAAAGATAGGGAATTTGAAGGCGGAATGAAAGTTATATTTCTTATTTTTGCGTGGCAATCCTTTACCGGAAAATACGATGGACAGAAAGAATACAGTTACCGGCATGTTGACAGCCCTTCCCCAGGAAGGGTGTACGGTCCTGATCGGCCCCAATGGCTGCGGGAAGACCCGTTTGGTCCAGCGCTTGCTCCGGGAAAGCCCTTCCGGCGATGTCCGGTACATCCCTTTCAAGGATTGTTACGGGGGGACGGCGGACCGGGAGTATTACCTCCAGCAGCGGTGGCAGGCGGCGGATGAGAAGGATCCGCGTGTGCTCCTGTCGAGCGGAGAACTCCGGAAATACCAGTTCGGCAGATATTTGAAAGACCGCCCCAGGGTGCTGGTCGTAGACAACCCGTTCATTGGTCTGGACGCTCCTTCGCGGGATGTGTTCCGGAATATGTTGGAAGAGACGCTTTCCCGCGGCACGGCGCTGGTCCTCCTGCTGGGCCGGGAGTCCGAGATTCCGGCGTTCGCCGACCGGGTGGTCCGGCTCGGAAACGGCAGTGGGAAGCCATCGGACCGGGACGGATTTCCGGCACGGTTTGACGCCATGATCCGGGAACTGCCTCCGGAAACCTTGCCGGAGGGGGATCCGGTTGTCGAATTCCGCCATGTGGCGCTCCGCTACGGGACGCGGACGCTATTCGGACCGTTGGACCTGTGCATCCGCCGCGGCGAGAAGTGGGCGCTGACCGGGCCGAACGGAAGCGGCAAATCGGCGCTGCTGAGCATGGTATGTGCCGATAATCCGCAAGCGTATGCTTGTGATATCCACATGTTTGGCAGGCGCCGCGGAACGGGCGAAAGCATCTGGGACATCAAGGCCCGGATCGGCTACATGAGCCCGGAACAGCACCGTGCTTTCCGCGAGGATTATCCGGTGAGCCGGATCATTGCCGGGGGCGTCCGTACGGAGGCCTTCCTGTATGGCCATCCCGGAGAAGCGGAGTACCGGAAAGCGGCCTTCTGGATGGATGTGTTCGGTATCCGGGACCTGGCAGAACGGTCCTATCAGCGGATTTCCGACGGGGAGCAGCGGCTGGCCTTGCTCGCACGCGCTTTTGCCCGTGACCCGGAACTCCTGATCCTGGACGAGCCGATGCACGGGCTGGATGATGCCAACTGCCGGCGTGTCCGGGATATCATTTCTGCCTTCTGCAGCCGCCGCGGGAAAACGCTCATCATGGTGTCCCATTACGAAGACGATTTTCCCTCCTGCATCGACCATCGCCTGACTTTGTCCCCTCAGTAGCCCTGCATCCGCCGGAATAGTTTGTGAAAACGGGACGTCCCGGCGGGAATCATCCGCAGTATTTGCGAGAAAATGCTTATATTTGTCAAATTTATTTGACAATGGAGCAGTATCTTTCATCACAAATCCCCGAAGGACTCACCTTCGACGATGTTTTGCTTGTGCCCGCACATTCGGATGTTATTCCGAGGGATGTGGATGTTTCAACGGTTTTCACCCGGGAGATTTCCCTGAAGACTCCGATCATTTCGGCGGCGATGGATACCGTGACCGAGGCAGACCTCGCGATTGCGATGGCCCGCGGCGGCGGAATCGGTGTCATCCACAAGAACATGTCGATTGAGCAGCAGTGTGCGCAAGTCCGCCGGGTCAAACGGGCGGAAAACGGCATGATTTACGATCCGGTGACCATCGGCAAGGATTCCACCGTGGGAGATGCCCTGGCCTTGATGGCCAAGCACCATATCGGCGGGATTACGGTCGTGGACGATTCCATGCACCTGATCGGAATCGTGACCAACCGTGACCTGCGCTTCCAGGTCGACAAAAAGATTCCGATTACGGAAGTCATGACCTCGAAGAACTTGATCACGGCCAAGAAAGGGACCAGCCTGTCCGAAGCGACGGGGATCCTGATGCGCAGCAAAGTGGAGAAATTGCCTGTCGTGGATGAAAGCGGACGCCTGGTCGGTCTGATCACCTACAAGGACTTGATGAAGATCAAGGACAATCCCATCGCCTCCAAGGATTCCAAGGGCCGGCTGCTTGTCGCGGCCGCTGTCGGCGTGAAAGCGGACACGATGGACCGGATTGAAATGCTCTCCGCCGCCGGTGCGGACGCCGTGGTCATTGATACGGCCCATGGCCATTCGGAGGGGGTTCTGAATGTGATCCGGAAAACATGCGAGGCGTTCAAAAACCGTGATATCCAGATTGTTGCAGGAAATGTTGCAACGGCTGAAGGCGCCAAGGCGCTTGCCGATGCAGGGGTGGATGCCGTCAAAGTCGGCATCGGTCCCGGATCGATTTGTACCACCCGGATCATCGCCGGTGTCGGCATGCCGCAGCTTACGGCTGTCATGATGGCGGCCCATGCACTGCAGGGGAGCGGCGTTCCGGTCATCGCGGACGGTGGTATCCGGTATTCCGGCGACATTGCCAAGGCCCTGGCCGCCGGCGCTTCTTCCATCATGGCCGGTTCCCTGTTTGCCGGAACGGAAGAGTCTCCGGGCGAGACGATTATCCTCAACGGACGGAAATTCAAGGCCTACCGCGGCATGGGGTCGCTGGAAGCCATGGAACAAGGGTCGAAAGACCGCTACTTCCAGGATATGGAAGAAGATGTGAAGAAACTGGTTCCGGAAGGAATCGTGGCCCAGGTCCCTTACAAAGGAACCGTCGCCGAGGTGATTTACCAGCTGGTGGGCGGCCTTCGGGCCGGTATGGGCTATGTCGGCGCCCGCAACCTGGAGATGCTCCGTCAGGCGAAATTCGTCCGCATTACCAATGCCGGTTTCCTGGAGAGTCACCCGCACGATGTGACCATCACCAAGGAAGCCCCCAATTATTCCCGTTAATTTGCCGCTGCGTCGTGTCATAGGCTCCCTGCTGATCCTGCTCGCATGCTCCTCGTGCAGGATGGTGTCCTCGTGGGTCCATGACGGCGACCTGGTGGCCCGTGTCGGGAAACACAAATTGTATTCTGCCGAAGTGGCGGCGTATATCCCGGACGGAATATCCGCCGAGGACAGCGCCGCGGTGGCGGTCCAGTATATTGAGAAATGGGCATCGGACCTGATGTTCATGGAGTTGGCTTCCCAGGAACTGTCCAAAAGCGAAAAGGATGTTTCCCGCGAGATAGAGGAATACCGCCGTGCGCTGCTGAAGTACCGCTATGAGCAGAAATATGTGAACCAGCGGTTGGATACCCTGGTGACACATGCCCAGATACAAGCTTATTTCGAGGCGCATCCGGACCATTTCGTCCTGGATATGCCGATTGTCAAGGTCCGCCTGCTGCGGATTGCGCACGATTCGCCGAACCTGGCCGTAATCCGGTCCAAGATGTCTTCCGATAAGACGTCGGATTTGATCGAGGCCGACAGCCTGGCCTTTTCTTCGGCATTGCGTTACACCGATTTCGGCGGCCGCTGGATTGATGTGACGACCCTTGCCCGGGAACTCAGCATGGATTACGGACGGATTTTCCAGAACTTGAAACCGGGGTTCATGGAGATGGAAGACGGGCATGGGAATGTGGACATCGTTTATGTGTACGACATGATGCGTTCCGGAGAGGCGGGACCGGTGTCTTACTATCAGGAAATGATCCGGGATATCCTGTTGAGTGCCCGGAAACAGGCCCTGTTGCAGGCTTTGGAACAAGAGTTGCTAGAGAAAGCACGCGTCCAAGAAAATTTTGAGATTTATTGATAGAGATTCATTATGAGAAGATTCATTCAGGGAATGGTCGGTGGAGTGATGTTCTTGTGGACCATCGGAGCCCTCGCGCAGGACTATCCGGCCGGCGTCATCGACAAGACCGTGGCGGTCGTCGGTAACGAAATGATCTCCATTTCCCAGATCGAGGGAGAATTACAGTATATGAAGATGAACGGCATGATGTCCGACCGGAACATGCGCTGTACCGTTCTGGAGAACATGCTGGACAGCAAGCTGTTCCTGATGCAGGCCCGCGTGGACTCCCTGACTGTCAACAATGATATGGTGAATGCCTCCCTGAACGACCGGATCAACAGCATGCGCCGGGCCCTGGGCGGGGATGAGGAAGTGGAAAAGTATTTCGGCAAACCGATGTACAAACTCCGCCAGGAATGGAAAGAGGCCTTCGAAGACCAGAGTCTGACCCAGCAGATGCAGCAGACGATTGCCAGCGGGATTCCGGAGTTGACTCCCTATGACCTGAAGCAGTATGTCAACAGCAAGGATTCTGCGGATCTTCCCATCATTCCGATCAAGTATCAGCTCAGTCAGATTTGCATCTATCCGGATCGGGAAGCCGCTGCTTTGGCCGTGAAGGACAAGTTGTTGTCCATCCGCGAACGCATTATCGGCGGGGAGAAATTCACGACCCTGGCCCGCATCTATTCGGAGGATCCGGGTTCTGCCGTAAAGGGCGGCGAGCTGGGCATGGCGCCCCGTTCCATGTTCTGGCCGGCATTCTCGGATGCGGCCATGTCGCTCAAGCCGGGGGTCATCTCCCAGATTGTCGAGACGCCGGACGGATTCCATATCATCGAGGTGATCAAAAAAGAAGGCGACATGTTCAATGCCCGCCATATCCTGCTTAAGCCGGCCTACACGTCGGAAGACCGCGATAAGGCCTTCCATACCCTTGACAGCCTCCGTACGGAACTGGCAACCCAGTCCGTGACGTTCAAGATGGCTGCGCAGTTCTATTCCCAGGACCCGACAACCCGCACCAATGGCGGCCAGATGGCCGATCCCAATACGGGTTCTTCCTATTTCGAAATCGACCAGCTGAAACCGCAGGATTATGCGGCGATCAAGGATTTGAAGGAAGGCGAAATTTCAGCGCCTTTCGAGTCGCTGGACAATGAAGGCCGGGGCCACACGGTCTATAAGATCATCAAGGTGGACCGCATCATTCCCGCCCATACGGCATCCCTGGAGAATGACTACAGCGAGATTCTCGACCAGGTGCGCAATGAAAAGGCCATGGAGGCCATCGACAAGTTCATCGAGGAGAAAATCAAGACGACCTACATTATTGTCGACCCGATTTTCAAGGGCTGCGAGTTTACCCGTTCCGGCTGGAATGAATTGATGGCCAAGAATAAATAGCCTGTCTTGCGAATGTCCCGTTTGCGGAACCTGCTGATCGTTCTGGCGGCCGTGCTGATGCCGCTGAGCCTGTCTTCCCAGCCTCGTTCTGAGAAGACAGATTCGATTGTGCAGCTGCTCAGCGCCCAGTCCATGTCGCTGGTCGAGCAGTATGGGATCCGCTACCGGAAAGTCATCGGTCCGGCCCGTTTCCTCCACAATAATACCTATCTGATCTGCGATACGGCGCTTTGGAACGTGGATTTCGACCGGATCGAGGCGATGGGGAATGTCAAGATCCTGCAGGACAGGACGGTGTTGACGAGTGACAAACTGACCTACCTGATCAATGAGGACCTGGCGCAGTTCCGCGGCTCGATCGTCCAGCTGGAGGACAAGGAGCACAATACGCTCCGGACGCGTTACCTGGATTACAATACGAAAGACTCTGTCGCCGTGTTCCGCAACGGCGGGTCGATGAAAGATAAGGATGGCCAGATCATCGAAAGCAAAACAGGAACGTACGACTCCAAGATCAAACTGTTCACCTTTACCGAAGAGGTGAACATGTACACGGACTCCATCTTCGTCCGGACGTCCAAGCTGACCTACAATTCGGAAAAATCCATGGCGACGTTCGGCTATCATACGGGCGCATGGAAAGATGATAACTTCCTGTCTTCCAATCAGGGCTGGTACAACCGGCAGAAAGAATTGTTCTTGTTCCACAAGAAGGTCCATGCGATGAATCCGGACAAGGAAGCCTGGGCGGATTCCATGTACTTTTACCGGGAGACCAAGAATCTGGACATGCGGGGCAAGGTCCAGCTGGTGGATACGACCCGTGGCGTGACGGGGTTGGCCGGGCGGATAACCTATGTGGATTCACTGTCCCGGATTGAGATGCTCAAGAAGCCTGCGGTCTATTTCTTTATGGAAGATGAGAACCACCGGCCGGACACGGCCGTTGTCTCTGCCGACCGGTTCATCTACCAGACGAAGATGCGGTTTGAGATCCCCGAGTCCGAGGCTTCCGCTTCGAAGACGCGGCTGGGTAACTTGTCGCAGGATGCCGTAGGTGCATACCGCAAGAAAGCCGCCGAAGAAGCGGCGAAAGCGGCGGAAGAAGCGGCAGCGGCGCTGTACCCGAACCGCGAACGGCCTGGCGGGAAGACGTTCCCCGCGATGAATCAGGCCAAGAATGAGGAAGAGGATCCGGAGCCGACGCTGGAGGACTTGACTGGAGGACCGCCGTATGTGCCGCCTGCTGATACGGCGGCAGCGAAGGCCCCTTTGGATACGGTGGCAAAAACGGCCCTTCCGGACTCGGCCGCCGCTCCGGCCCTTCTTGATACAACTGCCACTGCGGTTCCTCTGGATACAGCCGCTGCTCCAGTTCCTCTGGATACAGTTGCTGCCGTAACTCCTCTGGATACGGCTGCTGCGGCCGTGTCCGCAGACACCCTGACCGTTCAGGGGCTGGATGCGGAAGCTGCGGAAGGAGCCGCTTCTGCGGAGGAGCCGAAGGATAGTACCAAGCTCGGGTTCCTGACGGCCATGCGGAATGTCAAGCTCTTCCGCAAGGATATCCAGATGGTGTCGGATTCCTTGGCATACAACGACTTGGATTCGTTGATCCGTTTGTATGGCGATCCGATGGTGTGGAACGATGCCAACCGCCAGTACAGCGCGGACAGCCTGTTCGGCGTGTTCAAGAACGGGCGGATGGAGAAGGCGGATCTGATTTCGAATGCCTTCATTGTCATCCAGGAGGAGGAGAACTGTTTCGACCAGATCCGGGGTGCGGAAATGCTGGCTTATTTCGATTCGACGGGCGTCCTGACCCGCTTCGATGCGTTGGGGACGGCGAGTGCCGTGTTCTATCTCAAGGAAGACAGTACCTTTGCGACCGTCAACAAGAGCGAGGCGAAGATGTTGTATGCGGTCTTCAAGGACGGCGACATCGACCGGATCTACTATTTCGAGGAGGCGAAGAACGATGCCTATCCGCTTGCACAGATGCGTAAAGACGACCGGCTGCTCAAAGGATTCAAGTGGTCTCCGGAACGCCGTCCGATGAGCCGGCTTGATGTGAGCCGACGCGGAATCGTCCCTTCCGAACGGGCCGAATACAGCCAGCGCAGCCGTCCGGGGTTCAAGTTTACGGACATGTATTTCCCGGGTTACATGGATGGCGTTTATAAGGCCATATCCGATCGGAAGAAGAAAATGCCGCCTGTGGAACTGCCTGAAGAGCGGGAGGCGGCGCAGCGCCGGGCGGATTCCCTGGCCGTTGCAGGAGTATTGCCCGGGGATACAACCCAGGTGGATATCCCCGTCAGGGATACTTCTTTCCGGGAGATTCCGGACAGTCTGGCGGCGGCGGTGAAGGACAGCTTGGCGGGTCCCGTTCCCGATTCGGTTTCCGTACAGAAAGGATCCGCAGACAGCCTCTCGGTATCGTCCGGGAAGCCGGCTGCTGTTGATACAGTGCTGGATGTCAAAGCGTTGAAGCAGGCACAGCGGGCTGCGGAAAAAGCGTTGCGGGAAGAAAAGCGCAACCTGAAAACGGAGCAGCGGGAAGCGAAATGGGCGCGTCTGGACAGCTTGGATGCCGCCAAGGCGAAGATCAAGGCGGACAAGAAAGCCGCCAAACTCCGCGAGAAGAAGCGGAAAGCGTTGCTGGATGCTTACCGGCAGGCAGAGAAAGAACAGGCCCGGATTGATAAATATGTGGCGCGTTATCTGAAACGGAAAGATGTCCTGTTGGAAAAGGCCCGGAAGGCGGCCGAGCGCAAGGATGCGAAAGCGGTGGAGCGGGCTGAGCGGAAGACAGCCAAGATCCAGGAAGATCTCGAGCGCCACATGAAAAAAGAAGAGGAGCAGCAGGCCCCTCTTCCGGAAACAGGCGGGAAATAATCCCGTTATTTGACTGCCAGTTTTTTCCGGAGCGCTTCAATCATGTCAACCGTCATGCTTTCAAGGTCGTAGGACGGTGTCCAGCCCCACTCTTCCCTTGCACAACTGTCATCCATCCGGTTCGGCCAGGAATCAGCGATGGCCTGGCGTACGGGGTCGACTTCATAACGCATCTTGAATCCGGGGATATGTTCCTGGATTTTCCGGTAAATGATCTCCGGGTCGAAACTCATGGAGGCGATATTGAAGGAGTTGCGGTGGACCAGCCGGGCCGGATCGGCCTGCATGATGTCCACGGCCGCTTTCAGGGCATCCGGCATATACATCATGTCCATGTAGGTACCGGCTGCGATCGGGCAGACAAACTCTTCTCCTTTCACGGCAGCGTAGTAAATCTCTACGGCGTAATCCGTCGTTCCGCCACCCGGCAGGGTCACATGGGAAATCAGCCCGGGGAACCGGACCGAACGGGTATCTACCCCATATTTGTGGAAATAATAGTCACTCAGCAATTCCGTGGCGACCTTGGTGACACCGTACATGGAACGGGGGCGCTGGATGGTGTCCTGCGGGGTCCCGTCGTGCGGCGTTTCCGGACCGAAAGACCCGATGGAACTGGGTGTGAAGACAGCGACATGCTGCTCCCGGGCGATTTCCAGGATATTCAGCAACCCGTTCATTTGGACATCCCATGCCATCAGCGGTTTCCTTTCGGCGACTGCGGAAAGCAGGGCGGCAAGATTGTAAATCGTATCGATGTTGTATTTCTTGACGATGGCCGCGAGTTGTCCGCCATTCAGGACATTTGCTTCTTCGGCGGGACCGCTTTCCAGCAAAAATCCCTTGGGCTCCGCCCCTTTGATGTATCCGGCAACAATTTGACCCTCAGGAAGAAGTCCCCGCAATTTCATGGTCAATTCAGATCCGATTTGTCCGGTGGATCCAATAACAAGTACATTTTTCATGTGGCATGGAATAACACCCGTCCGTAGACGGGTTTCAGGTGTCACAAAGATACAGATTCTTGTTGAAAAAGTTTATGTTTTTTCCTAATTTTGTGGATAGTGCGAACAGTCTAAAACCACATCAATATGTACGGAAAATTTCAAAAACACCTGCAGGACGAGCTGGCCGCCATCGAAGCAGCCGGCCTTTATAAAAAAGAACGCAACATTGCTTCCGCCCAGTCCGCCGAAATCACGCTGGAGGACGGGTCGAAAGCCTTGAACTTCTGTGCCAACAATTACCTGGGCCTTGCGGATTCGCCGCGGTTGGTGGCAGCTGCCGAAAAAGCGATGCACGAGCGGGGCTTCGGCATGTCTTCCGTTCGTTTCATCTGTGGCACCCAGGATTTGCACAAGGAGCTGGAAAAGGCGGTCTCTGATTTCTTCAAGACCGAAGATACGATCCTGTATGCATCTTGTTTCGATGCCAACGGCGGTGTGTTCGAACCGTTGCTGACGGCAGAGGATGCGATCATTTCCGACTCGCTCAACCATGCGTCCATTATCGACGGTGTGCGTCTGTGCAAGGCGGTGCGCTATCGGTATGCGAATGCGGACATGGAGGATTTGGAGCGTTGCCTGAAAGAGGCGCAGGCCCAGCGGTTCCGGATTATCTGTACGGACGGTGTCTTCTCCATGGACGGCAATGTGGCGCCGATGGACAAGATTTGCGACCTGGCGGAAAAATACGATGCCCTCGTCATGGTGGACGAGAGCCATTCTGCGGGCGTAGTCGGCAAGACGGGCCGCGGTGTCGCCGAGCAGTTTGACTGCTACGGACGCATCGATATTTTCACCGGTACGCTCGGCAAGGCATTCGGTGGCACAGTCGGTGGTTTCACGACGGGACGCAAAGAGATTATCGACATGCTCCGCCAGCGTTCCCGGCCGTATTTGTTCTCGAACTCGCTGCCCCCGATGATTGTCGCGGCCGGCATCGAAATGTTCAAAATGCTTTCCGAAAGCAACGAGTTGCATGACCGCCAGCAGGAAAACGTGGCGTATTTCCGCGACAAGATGATCGCTGCCGGTTTCGATATCAAACCGACGCAGAGTGCGATCTGCGCCGTGATGCTGTACGACGCGCCGCTCTCCCAG
>CADBPH010000030.1 GCA_902796455.1 uncultured Bacteroidia bacterium | reverse complement strand
CGGGTTCCAGATTTTCCAATAACCTTCACTCATCGTGTGGTCTTTGTCTTCCCGCTGGCTTTTCGGGAAGGAATTCTGCCCGAAAGCGCTGAGGCTCAAAAACAAAGAAAGAGCGAAAAAAGTGGTTTTTTTCATATCTGCAAGCGTGTTACTAATTATACAAGGATTTCCCCCCACATTTCACATCTCGGTCAAAATTATCCCTTCTCGTTTAGAAGTACAAGCAGATTCTTTAAAAACCCGTTAAGTTTTACAATATAAAATTTGGTATTATTATGAATGAACCCGGCCGAAGGCACCGGGGAAAACCGGACCATCCTTCGGTCGGGAATCAATCTGTATGAGCGGTATTACGCCGCTATGCTTTTTCTTCCAAAAGGGCTTTCAATCCGTTGAAAGTAGCATTGGAGAAATCGGATATCACGCTGATCTGCTTCAGGCCCGTGAGGTTTTCCCGCAGGGTCTCTTCCATGAACCGGAACGACTTGGAAACCTGCCCGCCGAACAGAAGGCATTCAATATGAAATGATTCCATGAGGTCCTTGATGGAATCGGCCAGGATCTGCGCCATCTTCCGGAAGGCGGCCAGGGCCACGGCGTTTCCGTCACCGGCGAGCAAACCCACCTCAAGGGCAGACCCCGGATGGGGATGCTCTCCCGGCGTTTCCGCGGCCACTTCGGCATAGCAACGAAGCAGGCCACGAGCGGAAACATAATCTTCCAGCATACCGTCCCGGTAAGGGCGGTTGTAGATGGCAATCGAGGGCGAACCGACGGCATTCAGCTGGATCTCCCGGTTCTGGGTCATGGTAAAGCCCAGGCCCGTCCCCAGGGTGACAAGCGTGACGTTCTCGTAGCCTTTTCCGGCACCATAGGTGATTTCGCCGAGCAGCATGCACGCGGCATCATGGATATAGCGCACCTCGACGCCTTCCGGGATCCCCGCCAGCGCGACAAAGGACTCGCCGTACACGGACGCGAATTTATGCTTCATGAGAAACACCCCGTTGTTGTAATCAAAGGGGCCCGGAGTCGCAATCGCAATGGAATCACCTGGCTTACAGTCGCCTACAGCCTCCTGCAGGGACCGGGAGATTTCTTCCCGCGTCCCGGCAGAATTGATAGGAACCTGCCGGCCGTCTTCACACTTGATGAACGTACCGCCGACGTCAAGCAGTTTATGCCGGTTCATTTTCAAAGCCCTTTTTCAGGTGCGTCTTGTGTACGCAAACCGGTTCCTTGCCCAAGTTCTCGATCACATACTCACCCATGTCGGCCGGAACGACGACCATGTCGAGGTACTCGGCATCATAATAGCGGGACGGATCGGCCTTGCTCCGGATACGGATCTTGTCGCCATCCACGAGGACCAGGACATGGAAGACCCCCTCGGTATTGCCCTCGCAGGTGCGCTCGAATTCGTAACGGCGCAGGGTGAAATAAAGCAGATCGTGCTCACCGACAATGTATTCGGCCCAGCCGTCGCCTTCTTTGACCTTGCGGGGTTTCTGCACGACATTCTCGCGGATCCAGGAAGTACGGCGCTCTTTCACCACATTCTCTTCACCGAGCTTCGTGTGGATCGGGCGCGGTTTGCCGTCGAAGTCGAGACGGAGGTAGTCGTACATCTTATAGGTATAGGAGCCGATGGTCAGGGAACCGATCTCCAGGACCACCTGGTTGCGGCCCGAGGAGTGGATCGTACCGGCAGGAAGCATGACCTGGAGGCCCGGCTTGGACTCTTCGTAGCTCACATACTTCATGTAATCCACCGGTTTATGCTCCTTGTCAGCGGCCTGGATGTCTTTGAAGAACTGCGGCAGGTCGGCATCGTCGCGGAAGCCGATGAACGTCTTGGCACCATGGCCGGTCGCCACGACATAGTAGCTTTCGTCCTGACGGCCGAATTCGCCGAAGTTGTCAATGTTGAATTTCGCGCCGGAATGGCACTGGATCGACATGTTTCCGGTAGAATGGAAGGAGTCGTCATAGTTGAAGCGGATCGGGAAATATCCGTGGAATTTCTCGACGCAGGACTTGCCCATGACCGCATCGCCTTCTTTCATGAAGAAGGAGCAGAACGGGATTTCGACGATTTCTTTCCCGACCTCGACCAGCACACTGACCTCCATCGGAATCAAATCGAAGACCCAGGCGCAGTTGCGCATCGTATCCGGCAAGTCACGCAGGCGTTTGATGTAGCTACCGCCCCAGACACCTTCCAGGTAAACCGGTTTGCAGCGGAACGGGTATTGCGCCAGGCTGGAAAGGATGATCCGGAGGGCGTCACCCGTCAGCATTTTGAGGTCGTCCGGCTGGTCTGCGCAGAAGTAGTAATCTACCAGATTGTCCTTCAAGAGCTCGGCTCTCAAATGTACAGCCACCTCAAAATCAGCGTAATAGCAACGGCGGATTGTCTGAGGTACCGGCTGGGGAGCGGACAGGCCCATATTGATGTAGGCGCCCCGGCGGATGCGGAGGATGGACTCCTTCGGAGTGATGTCCAAATACAGTTTCAGGTCGTACAACGGGCGCTGGTCGGCGATAAGGCACCCATAACCGTAAACGATGGTAACGCATCCTTCTTTGCGGAGACCCGTATTGAACGCGGCCTGACGGTCCGGATCCAGCATGCCTTCG
>CADBPH010000029.1 GCA_902796455.1 uncultured Bacteroidia bacterium | reverse complement strand
GCTTCCCGGACATCGGATCGAACACACGGGCCGCCGTAAACGGAACGGCAAGCGAAACATAGGCATCTACATCTTCCGGAGACAGGTTGGCGACAAAATAATGATATCCTCCTTCATGGGACCGCCGGATGGCGTGCAGGCCCAAACGCGATTTCATCTCTTCGCCCCGGGCTGCCCGACGCATGGCCTGTTCGTCCAAATTCCAAATCACCGTGGCACCCGCCGCTTCCAGTTCCCGGATATGGGACAGCGTCGCAGGGGAAAAGCGCTGGACATTCGGAAGGATCAGCGCCTTGTAGCGCGTCCCGGCCGCCGTCCGGAGCATCCCGTTCTCGAACGTGGTACCCATCAAGTATTTGTCACTGATATAGTCGCAGTCGTAGCCCAGTGAATTGACCTGCAGGACCGAGCGGATGAAGTCCGGCGCATTCTGCTTCATGTTGCTGATTTCGAACATCATCAACAGATGTTTACCACGCCGCGCCCACATATCCCGCACCGGCAGGTAAACCAGGAAATCATTATCGGGTTCCCCCCACTGCAGGAAACGCTGGCACCGGTCCACATAGGCCATGAAGGCAGGAGCATCCCGCCAGATCGTATTGGTCGGAGACATGTCGATCGAAGCATAGAATTTCCGGCCCGGCCAGGGGTCTCCGTCCGGAGAATAGCAGGTCCCGTGGAAAAACATCCGGTTGACGCCGCCGCAGAACATCAGGTCCATGTCCGGCTTGAGCTGGGAGAGCGAGGTCCGGAAATGCTCGGTCAGCCATGTGAACGTTTCGCTGGAAGTCAGCGGCTTCCCGCAGATATGCGCAGCCGAAGAGGCATACTTGAGCATCGACAGGTCCGAATAATTCAGCCGGGTCTTGCCCGCATCGCTCCGGAGGCCGCGGATCCCGAATTCAGACAGTCCGAAGCCCTCGATTTCAGGAATATCCACCTCCGCATACTGGTCGATCAGGTTGGCCGGAGACCCATGCGCCTGGTTCCGCACCCGGACGCCGTGCCGGTGACACCAGGCCACCCAACGGCCCGTGAAATTCTCCAGCAGCAGATCGCTCAGCGTCTCCCGGTAATCGATCAGGACCTTTTCCGCATCCGGTCCGGTCCCGTGGAACAAACCGGGCAGGTACTCCTCCAGCCGGTATCCCCGCCGCGCGGCGAATTCCTCCAGCAGGGCCGGCGTCCAGTCCGCCTTGTATACTTCGTAACTGTCATTGAAGAATGTAGCGGGATAAGGGATGTTGTCCCGGGCGAAAGCGTCTTCAAACCGGGCCAGATACCGGTCTACGGCAGCGGGATTGAAATGGTCGATCACCCAGCCTTCTCCGCCGGGTGCCGCCCGCTTGACCCGTTCCAGGGTCCGGGAATAATACAAGGCTATGATCTGCCACGATCCCTGCGGCAACTTGCAGGTTACCATCCCGTCCCGTGCCGATCCGGTCAGGTCCAGGCAGCGTCCCTTGAAGCCGGGAACAGATACCGGATAGGCCATCACCTTCTGCAGCACGGCATACGGGCGTTCTTTCCCGGGCGGAAGGATGTCAAAGGAGACCTTCCCGCGCCCGGCTGTCACCTCCCGCTCCACCGGAAGCACCTTGCAAGTCGCATCTTCCAGCGGAACCTGGGGGCCGCCGAACGGCCAGCCCGTCCCGCAATTCATGTCGATCTGGATCCCGTATTTGCGACCGGCCTCCTGTGTCTGCCGGAGCACTTCCATCCAAGCGGGAGAGAGAAAAGGAATGTCTTCTTTCTCCCCGCCGGTCACCCCATAGATCGGCGTGATTTCCAGCGTCCCGATTCCATGGGCGGCATAATCCCGCATGGAGGCGTCCAGTTGGGCAGGGGTTACGGCCGAACCGTGCCACCACCAGCGGCTGCCGGCCTGGGTCGGATAAGGCGACTCCGGCCACCCCGGACCGGGATCCGGACTGGGTTGCGCCGTCATCCAAACAGAAAAGAAGAAAAAGGCCGACAAGGCCGGCAAGAACCGTTTCATAAGCAAATCCATTATCCTTGACAAGATAACCAAATTCTGCATCATTTTTGCAGGATATGGCTGAAAAATGAACATGAAAACACACCTGATAGTCGTCCTGCTGGGGGTCCTTGCCCTGGCAGCATTTCCCAAACCGCTTATGGCCCAAGCGCTTCCGGACACGACAGGCATTGCCGACGCGCTCATCCTGGAAGCCGAAAAACACCTGGGGAAACCGTACCGCTGGGCAGCGGACGGACCGGAAGCCTTCGACTGCTCCGGTTTCATCAAATATGTCTTCGCCCGGAGCGGCATCACCCTTCCCCGCGTATCCGAACAGCAATTCAAAGCAGGAGAACCGATAGAAGACGTCCAGGAACTCCGCAAGGGAGACATTGTCTTTTTCGGAAAAAAACGGTCCATCCGGCAGATCGGCCATGTCGGCATCGTCACGGAAGTGGACCTCATGCGCGCCTCCTTCCGTTTCATCCATTGCTCGGAAAGCGAAGGGGTCCATGAAAGCGACTGCAACTCCTCTTCTTATTATCTCATGCGGTATATGGGGGCCCGGCGGGTTTTCTGAGCCGCGAGTTGGGATTTGCGGATATTTTGCTTATATTTAAGGTCTCAACCACAACTGAAACATTTATTGAATCCATGGATAAACTGAAAGAACTCACTGACAAGCTTTTCAATGAAGGCTTGTCCAAAGGCAAGGAAGAAGGCGAGGCGCTGCTGGCCAAAGCGCGCGAAGAAGCGACCGCCATCGTGGAGGCCGCCCGCAAGGAAGCGGCTGCCATTGTAGAAGATGCTGAAAAATCCGCGGAAGACCTCCGCACCAAGACGGAAAGCGACATCAAGATGGCCTCGGCCCAGGCCCTGCAAGCCACCCGGAAGGACATCGAAAACGCCGTCATGATGAAGATCGCCGACGCACCTGTCGGAGCGGCGCTCTCCCAGCCGGATTTCCTCAAGGAAATCATCCGGACTGTCGCGAAAGCCTTCAGCACCCAGGAACCGGCCGATCTGGAAATCGTCCTGCCCGCCTCCCTGAAAGACCAGCTTGAATCATTTGTCAGCCAAGAGCTTAAGAACGAGCTGTCCCATGGACTCGACGTATCTTTCTCCAAGAAAATTGCCGGTGGAATGACCATCGGTCCCAAGGATGGAGGCTACTTCATCAGTCTGACCGACGAGACTTTCCAGTCCCTCATCGGAGCGTATCTCCGCCCGGTTACCAAGAAATTCCTCTTTGGTCAATGAGCAATTTCGAATACATCATCGCCAGTCTTCCCTTCCTGACGCAAGATTACCGGTACGCCGAAGGCAAGGATTTCAACGCCGTGATCGAGGAAATCCGCCACAGCCTGTCCCACGCGGACAACCGGCAACTGGATGTCCTGCTCCAGGGGTTCGACGAATCCCAGCTGGGCACCGGATTCTACGCCGCGGCGCTGGAGAACAAGAGCGCCTTCCTGCGCGAATATTTCCGGTTCGACCTGAACCTCCGCAATGAAAAGGTCCGCTTCCTGAACCAGGAACTCGGACGGCCGGAAGGGACGGACATCCTCACGGGCCAGGGGGAAGAAGACGACGACAAGACGGACCTGGAAGGATACCGTTTCCATCCCGGCGAATTCGACGAGCGGGATGCGGTGCAGGAAGCCCTTTCGCGCAAAGACCTCCTGGAGCGGGAACGGGCCCTGGACGATGTCGTATGGGACAAAATTTTCACCCTCACCCTTTTCGACTATTTCAACCTGGACGCCGTCCTGGGCTATGTCGCCAAGCTCCATATCCTGGACCGCTGGCTGTCCCTGGACGAACAGACGGGGCGCGAGATGTTCCGCCGCCTGGTCGGCGAGGTGAAAGGGACGTTCCAAGGCGTAGATTTCAAAGACAAATAAACAAATTACAATATGGCAAAAACAACAGGTACAGTAACGGGCATTGTCTCGAACCTGGTGACAGTCCGCGTGGACGGTCCGGTCGCCGAGAATGAACTCTGCTATATCTCGACCGGCGGGACGCGCCTGATGGCGGAAGTGATCAAGGTGAACGGCCCTCTGGCGCAGGTGCAAGTGTTCGAGAGCACGCGCGGCATGCAGGGAGGCGATTCCGTTGAATTTGAAGGCAAAATGCTGGAAATCACCCTCGGACCGGGCCTGCTTTCCAGCGTGTATGACGGCTTGCAGAATGACCTTACCACGATGAAGAACGTCTTTCTGCAGCGCGGGGAATATACCGACCCGCTCGACCGCAAGAAACTGTGGGAATTCAAGCCCCTGGCCCAGCCCGGGGATAAGGTCATCGCCGCCGACTGGCTCGGCGAAGTGACCGAAGGCTGGCTGCCCCATAAAATCATGGTTCCGTTTTCTTTCCGCGGGGAATACACGGTCAAGTCGGTCGCACCGGCCGGACAGTATACTGTCGATACGACCATCGCGACGCTGACGGACGCTTCCGGGGAAGACATTCCGGTCACCATGACCCAGAAATGGCCGGTGAAAGTAGCCGTCAAGGCATACCGCGAGAAGCTTTGGGAATTCAAGCCCCTGGCCCAGCCCGGGGACAAGGTCATCGCCGCCGACTGGCTCGGCGAAGTGACCGAAGGCTGGCTGCCCCATAAAATCATGGTGCCGTTCTCCTTCCAAGGGGAATACACGGTCAAGTC
>CADBPH010000028.1 GCA_902796455.1 uncultured Bacteroidia bacterium | reverse complement strand
TCCCCGAACCGGCTGGAGCGGGCCAAACTGGCGATTTCCCGGATTGTGGACCGGCTGCAGGATGACCGGATCGGACTGGTCCTTTTTGCCGGCACCTCCTTCGTGCAACTGCCCATCACGACCGACTACATTTCGGCCAAGATGTTCATGAACACCATCAGTACGGCCTCCATCCCGATTCAGGGAACGGCCATCGGCGATGCCCTCTCCACGTGTATCCGCAGTTTCAGCGCCCAGAGTGAAAAGAGCCGTGTCATCATCCTGATTACCGACGGGGAAAACCATGAGGATGATCCCGTCGAAGTTGCCGCACAGGCAGCCGAGATGGGGATTACGGTCTACACCATCGGCGTGGGGTCCGCAGAGGGCCAGCCGATTCCGACCGCGTCCGGCCTCCTGCGGGACAGCAACGGGGAAATTGTCGTGACGCGGCTGGACGAGGAAATCCTCCGCAAGGTGGCGGAAGCCGGCGGAGGGGCGTACATCCATGCCGGGAACGATGAATTCGGCCTGAACCCCATTATTGACAATATCCGGAAACTGGAAGACGAGGAGTTTTCTTCCGTGGTCTTCGAGGAGTATGATGAACAGTATATGTACTTTTTCGCGGTAGCCCTGCTGTTGTTTATCGTGGAAATGTTGCCCGGAAGCCGCAAAGCCCGGAGAAGATTATTCGAATGATATGAGAAAGACGTGTTACATCCTGTCTGCCGTATTCCTGCTGCTGAGTTTGCAGCCGGCCTTTGCCCAGGCGGACCGGCGTGAGGTGCGGGAAGGGAACCGGAAATTCCGCCGGCAGATGTGGCCGGAGGCCGAAATCGGCTATCGCAAGGCGCTGCTGAAGGATTCCCTGTCGATGGCTGCGTCGTATAACCTGGCTTCTACCCTGTATCGGGAAGAGAACATGAAAGAGGCGGAATCTGCGTTGGAGAAAGTGGCGGAGGTTGCGCCGGCAAGTCCGCATGCCGCGGATTATTACTACAACAAAGGGGATGTCCATATCGCTTCGAAAGATTGGCAGAAAGCGGTGGATGCCCTGAAGGAATCCCTGCTGCGGGATCCGGGCGACCTGAACGCCAAGGAGAATTACATTTATGCCCGGAAGATGCTGGAGAATCAGCAGAATGGCGGCGGCGGACAGGACCAGAACCAGGACCAGAATAACCAGAACCAGGATCAAAATCAAGATCAGAACCAGAATAACCAGAACCAGAATAACCAGGATCAGAAGCAGGACCAAAACCAAAATCAAAACCAAAATCAGAACCAGAATCAGGATCAGAATAACCAGAACCAGAATCAGAACCAGTCCGGAAACCAGGGGCAGCAGGAGATGAAAATCTCTCCCCAGCAGGCCCAGCAGATGCTCCGGGCGATTCAGGCCAAGGAAAAAGAAACCCAGGACAAGGTCGAGAAAGAGAAGGCCGCTGCCCTGAAGTCCAAACAGAAAGAGAAGAATTGGTAGAGCTATGAGATATCCGCGGATCTTCGCATCGTTGCTGTTGCTGCTGGCGGGACACCTGTTGTCCGCCCAGAACACCATCCGGGTCGAGGCCCCCAACATGGTCGGCCTGCAGGAGCAGTTCAATGTTACTTTCATTATCGAGGGAGAAGATAAGCCCTCTGATTTTCAGTGGAACCAAGGGCCTGATTTCCAATTGGTATGGGGCCCGCAGAAAGGGTCTTCGACGAGTTTGCAGATCATCAACGGCAAACGGACCCGCTCGTCCCAGTTCACCTTTACCTATATTCTCCTCCCGAAAAAGGCGGGCAAGTTCTCTTTGCCGCAGGCCACAGCCCGGGTGAAGGGTGAGGAAATCTCTTCGCCCGCCGTTACCGTGGAAGTTGTGACGGATGCTTCCTCGTCCTCATCGCAGGGCGGCGGTTCGGCGGCCGCACCTTCCGGTTCCGGGAAGGAAGAGAACGTGACTTCCGGCGGAGAAATCCCCGCCGGCGACCTTTTCCTCCGGTTCTCGTTAAGCCGCACCTCCGCCGTTATCGGTGAGCCGATTACGGCTACGCTGAAGTTGTACCAGCGGGTGAATATCGCCGGATTCGAAGATGCCCGTTTCCCCTCATTCGAAGGATTCTGGAGCCAGGAGACCGAAGCGCCGACCAATATCGAGTTCCGCCGCGAGAACCTGGATGACAAGATTTACAATACAGCGGTCCTGCGGCGCTATGTCCTGATTCCGCAGCAGGCCGGCGCCTTGAAAATCGATCCGGCCGAACTGGTCTGCCTGGTCAATGTCCGCGCTCCGTCCCGGCATTCCTCCAGCATCTTCGACAGCTTCTTCGAGAATGAATACCGGACTGTCCGCAAGCGGATTACCACGCCTGCGGTCACTGTCCATGTCAAACAGCTTCCCGGGGGCGCCCCTGCCTCGTTCGGGGGCGGAGTGGGAACCTATACCCTTCAGACCCGGCTCAGCAAAGATTCCCTGAAAACGCATGAGGCCGCTTCTTTGCTGGTGACGGTGACCGGAAAGGGAAATGTCTCCCTGCTGGAGGCACCGAAAATCTCATTCCCGCCGGACATGGAGGCCTATGATGTCAAGACAACTTCGTCGGTGACTCCGGGAAGCGGCGGGACATCCGGCTCCAAAACCTTTGAGTATCCGTTTATTCCGCGCAGTTACGGGGAATTCGAAATTCCGGCTGTGGAATATGCATACTATGACGTGAATGCAGGCAAATACGTGACGCTCCGCAGCAATCCGCTGCCCGTCCGGGTAGAGAAAGGCCGGGAGACGGGCGGGGGACAGGGCCCGGCTGTGGTCACCCCCGGCGTCGAGCGACGCGGTGTGAAAAACCTCGGTGAAGACATTCGCTACATCACGACGCGCAAGCCTGCGTTCCATGGCGGCAAGTCCTTCTTCGGCAGTGTATTGTATTGGGCTCTGGCGGGGTTGCTCCTCTTGGGCGCCGGACTCTTCTGGACCCTGACGCGCCGGGTTGCCGCCCGGAAAGCGGATGTCGCCGGGACCCGGAACCGCCGGGCTACCCGCATGGCGCTCCGTCGGCTTACCCAGGCAAAAGAATACCTGTCCAAGAATTTGTATTCGGCTTTCTATGAGGAACTTCACCGGGCCCTCCTGGGCTTTGCTTCCGATAAGCTGAATATGAATGCAGAGGACCTGAACAAGGAGAATATTTCGGCCCGGCTCTCCGAGGGAGGAATTCCGCAGGAGACGGTCGACCGCTTTGTCGGGCTGCTGGATGCCTGCGAATATGCCCGTTATTCGCCGGAGGGCGGGAATGAGGCGATGGCTTCCCATTATGAAACAGCTGTTGAAGTGATTTCATCCATCGATACCGGTATGAAGGGACAGAAAAAGGAAACGCGGAAGGCAGCTGCCCTGCTGCTGGCCTTCCTGTTGATGACGCCTGGAATGCGGGCTGCCGGCCCTCAGGCGGATTCCCTGTGGAATGCAGGGACGGTCGCCTATTCGGAAGGTCGCTGGCAGGATGCGGTGTCCGCCTGGGAGGCACTTTCGGCCACAGGCGCCGTTTCCGCACCCCTGTATTACAATCTCGGATGTGCTTATTTCAAGGCGGAACATACCCCGAAGGCCATCCTGAATTTTGAACGCGCCCTGAAGATGGATCCGTCCTATTCCGATGCCCGATTCAATCTGGAATATGCCCAGGGATTCATCCAGGACAAGATCGACCCGGTGCCGGAACTGATCCTGAAAACGTGGCTGCGCTCCGTCTGTTACAAACTATCCGCCAATGCCTGGGGCATCCTGTCCCTGCTGTTGCTGGCGGGAACCCTGGCCATGCTCCTGCTCTTCCTGCTGTCCGCATCGTCGCGGACCCGCAAAGTGGGCTTTTTTACGGCGCTGGTGCTGTTCCTGCTGACGGCCCAGACCTTCCTCTTTGCCTCCTGGCAGCACCGGGAGTCCGTCCGGAGCGATGCCGCCATCGTCATGCGTCCCGTTTCGCCCGTCAAGAGTTCTCCTTCCGCGGAGGCCGCCAAAGACCTTTTTGTCCTGCATGAAGGGACGAAAGTCAAACTCCTGGACACGGTTGGGGAGTGGACGGATATCTCACTTTCCGACGGCAGGCGGGGCTGGATCCGGACCGCGGACCTGGAAGTCATTTGAAAACCTATATAATCAACTAAATACCAACCACTTTTTATGAACACCAGACTGAGATTTTTCTTTGTTTCGACCGCTTTGCTGCTGCCCTTCTGCCTGGGAGCGGCGCCGGCGAAGTCAACGGCGGATGATGACTGGCACAATCCGGGAGTCTTCGAGCGGAACCGCCTGCCGATGGCGGCTACCTTTGTGACAGACCAGCAGCAGACCGTTTCTTTGAACGGGATGTGGAAATTCCATTTCAATGAAACCCCTTCCTCGCGGCTGCGCGGTTTCGCGGCTGTTTCATTTGACGATGCGGCATGGGACCGGATGCCGGTTCCCGGCATGTGGGAATTGAACGGATTCGGAGATCCCCTGTATGTGAATGTCGGTTATCCCTGGCGCGGCCATTTCACGAATAACCCGCCCCAGGTGCCCGAGGAGCACAATTACGTCGGCCAGTACAGGAAGACCTTCACGGTCGACGACGCATGGATGGGCAAGCAGATCTGCCTGTGTGTCGGCTCGGCTACTTCCAATCTCCGTGTCTGGGTCAATGGCAAGGAAGTCGGATACAGCCAGGACAGCAAACTGGAAGCACGGTTTGACATTACACCCTATGTCCATGCCGGGGAGAACGTCCTCGCGCTGGAAATTTTCCGCTGGTGCGACGGAACCTATCTGGAGGACCAGGATTTCTGGCGCTTCACCGGCATCGCCCGCGGCGTATATGTCTATACCCGCGAGCCTGCCCGCCTGGAGGATGTCCACATTTATGCCGATATGTACGGAAAGATGGATGTCACCTCATTCGTCAGCAAGGGAGTCGCCTCTGTCGCGTACGAAGTGACCGGACCTGACGGCAAGCGTGTCGCGGCCTTTGACGCGGCTGTCGCCCGTCGCGGGGAAACCTCGCCTGAAGGATATAAAGTGGTCCGTTCTTCCGCTTCGGTTTCGGATCCGGCCCTGTGGAGCGCCGAA
The DNA here is from genome assembly GCA_902796455.1 of uncultured Bacteroidia bacterium. Taxonomy (GTDB): domain Bacteria; phylum Bacteroidota; class Bacteroidia; order Bacteroidales; family UBA932; genus Cryptobacteroides. The sequence continues at coordinate 4,905 of CADBPH010000028.1, read as the reverse complement.
TCCCCGACCTTGTATACGCTCAAGGTGACGGCCAGGGACAAGAAGGGCAACGTCGCCGAATCCACCGCCATTCCGTTCGGATTCCGGACTGTCGAGATCAAGAATGTCCAGCTGCTCGTCAACGGTCAGCCCGTGCTGATCAAGGGCGTTGACCGCCATGAATTGAACGCTTACAAGGGATACCAGGTTTCCGAAGCAGACATGATTCAGGATATCTTGATTATGAAGAAACTGAATGTCAATGCGGTACGTACCTGCCACTATCCGGATGACCCGCGCTGGCTGGCTCTCTGTGACAAATATGGGATCTATGTTACGGACGAAGGCAATATTGAGTCGCACGGAATGGGTTACAATCCTGAAAAAACGTTGGCCAACCGTGAAGATTTCAAGGAGGCGCACCTGAACCGGGACCAGCGGATGGTCCGCCGGGATTTCAACCATCCCAGCGTGATTGTCTGGAGCTTGGGCAACGAAGCCGGCAACGGGACGAATTTCTATGCCTGCTACGATTGGATCAAGGCTTATGACCCGTCCCGTCCTGTTCATTACGAACGGGCCATGAAAGACCGCAACAGCGATATTTACTGCCCCATGTACCTCAGCCATGAGGGTTGTATCAAGTATCTGGAGAACAATCCGACCAAGCCGCTCATCCAGTGCGAATACGCCCACGCGATGGGCAACTCCATGGGCGCCTTCAAGGAATATTGGGACATCATCCGCAAGTATCCCTCCTATCAGGGCGGATATATCTGGGATTTCGTCGACCAGGCCATTACCTGGCCTTCGGATGCCTCCAAGACCGGTTCCGACCATTTCTTCGCCTTCGGCGGCGATTTCAATGACTATGACGCTTCGGACGGTTCTTTCAACTGCAACGGTGTGATTGCGGCCGACCGCAAGCTTCATCCGCATGCGTATGAGGTTCGCTACCAGTACCGCTCCATCCTTACTTCGGCGGGGGACAATGCGGCCTATGCCGCTTCCTCCGACCGTCCTTGCCAGGTGAAGGTGTACAATGAGAATTTCTTCATCGGCCTGGAGCGTTACCGCATGGAGTGGAATGTCGAAGCCGGCGGAGTCCGCGTGCTGAGCGGCGTGGTCGGGAATCTCCCGGTGGCAGCCCAGCAGACAAAGACGATAGACCTCGGATTCACGGGCCGGAGCCTGGCTGCGGCTATCCAGGGGGCGGTTCCTTTCTATCCGCAGTGCAAGGATGGCGATATTTATCTGAATGTCAGTTTTGTCCTCAAGCAGGCGGACGGATTGCTTCCGGCCGGTACGGAAGTGGCGTACGACCAGATTGCCTTGTATGAGGCGCCGGTGAAGGCATTTGCGGCGGGTTCCGCTGCTGTTCCCGGCTCGGGTCTCCCGGCTATGGAAAAGGCTGGAAATCAAGTTACTTTTGCGGGAACCTTCGCCTATGCTTCTCCGGTTGCCGCGTCTCCGCTGATCTCGGCTTGGAAGGCTGTCTTTGATGCCGCTACGGGTGCCCTTTGCGCCTATGAGGTAGATGGCAAGCCGCAGCTGGCGGCTCCGCTGATGCCTTCCTTCGGCCGTGCCCCGACCGAGAATGACCTGGGAGCCAAATTCGACGTGCTGTTCAAGATGTGGCGTTATCCGACGTTTACAGTCAAGTCGTTCGACGTCAAGGAAGAAGCGGACGCCTGGCGGGTCAAGGTCGAATATGCGCCGATAGAGGGCGTCGCTACCGTTCTGATGGATTACAAGGTGTATGCGGACGGTTCCGTTGAGGCGACCGAATCCATGAAGGATGCGGGTGGACTCGACAAGGCGCCGGATATGTTCCGTTTCGGGATGCGTTTCGCCATGCCCGGCCGGTTCTCTACAGTCGATTTCTTCGGCCGGGGACCGTGGGAGAACTATTGCGACCGCTATTCTTCCGCTCCTGTCGGACATTATGTCCAGCATGTGAACGACCAGTACAATTATACCTATGTCCGCACGCAGGAATCCGGCACGAAGACGCATCTTCGCTGGCTGCGGGTTCTGGACGACAACGGTACGGGTCTGGAGATTACGTCAGATGTCCGCTTCTCCGGCTCTGCGCTTCCGTTCAGCCAGGAAGACCTGGATATCGCCCATGTGGATCCGCGTCCGCGTCCGAATGCGACCAACAAGCAGGCCGGTATGCCCCAGCATTCCCTGGACCTGGTGTACAAGGCGCACAAGGATGACCGTTCCAACGGGACGACCTATGTCCAGTTCGAGAAGAAACAGATCGGTGTCGGCGGGATCAATTCCTGGGGGACCTGGCCGCTGGAGGCGTACCGCGTCCATGCAGGCGAGCAGTCCTTCCACTTCGTGATCCGCCCTGTAAACAACTAGCAGACTTCGCATTACTGTTGCGGCGCACCGTTTCCCGGTGCGCCGCTTTTTTTTCAGTTCCTGTGCAGGAAGAAGTGCCACAGGATGACACCGACGGATACGGAGACATTCAGCGAGTGCTTCGTCCCCGCCTGCGGAATCTCCAGGGAGAAATCGGACAGGTCCACTGCCTCCTGCGCCACGCCGTCCACTTCATTCCCGAATACCAGCGCATACTTCCGCTCTTTCTCCGGGACAAACGCATCCAGCTTCACTGCATGCTCCGTCTGCTCGATGCTTACGAGTGTATATCCCTCGTCCCGCAGCGTCCGGAGAACCGTCAGGGTATCGTCTGCATGTGCCCAGGGCACGCTGAATTCCGCCCCCAGCGCTGATTTGTGGATCTCGGGGGACGGGGGAGTCGCACAGATCCCGCACAGCCAGATTTTGTCCGTCCGGAAGGCATCGGCGCTCCGGAACGCGGCCCCCACGTTGTGCGCGCTCCGGACGTTGTCCAGGACAACGACAATCCCCGACGGCGGCAGTGTTTTGTAGGCTTCTGCGCTGATGCGTCCCATTTCAATTCCCAGCAATTTCCTGTCTTTCATGGCATGTGGATTTATTCCTGTCTTCTTGCCACAAAGGTAGCAAATTATTCAAAATTGATTCGTATATTTGTGAGACGGGACAGCCCGTCACTTGCTAATTCGAACGCTATGAAACAAGATCTTCACATCTTTGATCTGATCAAAAAGGAAAAAGACCGCCAGTGCTCCGGCCTGGAACTGATCGCCTCTGAGAATTATGTATCTGCCCAGGTATTGGAGGCCATGGGGTCGGTCTGCACGAACAAATATGCGGAGGGTTATCCCGGTAAGCGTTATTACGGCGGCTGTGAAGTCGTCGACCAGATCGAGCAGGTCGCCATCGACCGCCTCTGCCAGATTTACCATGCAGAATATGCCAATGTGCAGCCCCATTCCGGCGCGCAGGCGAATATGGCCGTTATCATGGCAGTTCTCCGCCCCGGCGATACCTTCATGGGCCTGGATTTGTCCCAGGGAGGTCACCTGACCCATGGATCACCGGTCAATGCCTCGGGTATCCTTTACCATGCTGTCCCGTATGGCCTCAGCGAAGAAACCGGCATGATTGACTACGATGCGATGGAGCGCAAGGCCCTGGAATGCAAGCCGAAGCTGATTATCGGCGGGGCTTCCGCCTATTCCCGCGAGTGGGACTACGCGCGCATGCGCAGCATTGCCGATAAGGTCGGTGCCATCCTTTGGATTGATATGGCGCATACGGCGGGCCTGATTGCCGCCGGATTGCTGAAGAATCCTGTGGAATATGCCCATATCGTTACTTCTACGACCCATAAGACCCTTCGGGGCCCGCGGGGCGGTATTATCCTGATGGGAAAAGATTTCGACAATCCGTGGGGGCTCACGACGCCGAAAGGGGAGATCAAGAAGATGTCCCAAATCCTGAATTCCAGCGTATTCCCCGGGGTCCAGGGCGGTCCGCTCGAGCACGTGATTGCCGCCAAGGCCGTCGCTTTCTATGAGGCCATGCAGCCGGAATACATCGATTATCAGAAGCAGGTTATGGCGAATGCCAAGACGATGGCTGATGCTTTCATGCGCAAAGGGTACCATGTCGTATCCGGCGGCACGGACAACCATTTGATGCTGATCGATCTTCGGCCCAAGTTCCCGGATCTTACCGGTAAATTGGCCGAGAAAGAGCTTGTTGCCGCTGATATTACGGTCAACAAGAACATGGTCCCGTTCGATTCCCGCAGTCCTTTCCTGACTTCCGGAATCCGCATCGGTACCCCTGCTGTCACTTCCCGTGGTTTTGTTGAAAAGGACATGCTCGATATTGTTGACCTGATTGACACCGTTCTGGCGTCCGCATCCGAGCATGTTGCGGATCTGGCGGCAAAAGAACCCACTCCGGAAAACGAGACCGGGCGAGCTGCCCACAAGGCCGTGGTTGAATCCGTCCGGCGCAAAGTCCACATGATGACGAGCGGGCGTCCGCTGAACCGGTATTAATCGCTTGGATAGATAAAAAAATGGAGGAGTTTTCACTCCTCCATTTTTCCTTCTACATGTAGTCTGTACAAGTCCTGCTCGGCGTTTGAAATGATGGTAATCATTTTGTGGAAAGGCCCGGCTTGTTTTTTCTCGCCGTGGTACGTCACCTTGATTACTCCTTTTTTCCCGGGTTGGACCGGTTTCTTCGGTCCTTCCATTTCCACACACGTGCATGTAGCCGTCATGCGTTGGATGGTCAGCGGAGCGTCTCCGACATTCTTGAATTCAAAGGTACAGTGCTGTGTTGCGTCTTTCCGCTGAAACACGCCGAAGTTATGCCGGTCTTCCTTGAATTCAAATTTTGCCTTTTTCTGGGCTGCTGCCGGGAGGATGGCCATGGCTGCCAATGCCAGGATTAGGAGGAGTCTTTTCATCTGTACAGTCTTTTATACGACCTTTCGCATATTCCGTGCCGAAGCAGTGCGGTTTATTTGTACTGGATACTGATCTTCAGTTTTCCTTCTTTCATGTT
>CADBPH010000027.1 GCA_902796455.1 uncultured Bacteroidia bacterium | reverse complement strand
GCATTGCCATTTTCAAGCGTTTTTTCTATATTTGTGCAAACCACATCGATTATGGCAATTTCAAGAAGAGATTTCTGCAAACAGAGCCTCGCGGCCGGTGTCGCCGCCATGCTGGGTCCGGTTACCCTTGACGCACGGGACAAGTCCCGCAAAAAGAAAAACAAACGCAACGCGAAACGGGTGCTGATCCTCACTTTTGACGGCATCCGCGTGGATGGCCTCCAGCAGGCCCGCACACCGAACATCGATGCCCTGCTGCAGGACGGAGCCGCATCGATGACGACCCGCGACGTCATGCCGTCCAACACGTTGCCCAATTATACCAGCCATCTGACCGGATCAGGCCCTGAGATACATGGTGTCACCGCCAATGACTGGACCCTGTCCAATTATAAACTCCCGGCCATAGAGACCGATGAAGACGGATACTATCCTTCTGTCTTCAAGGTGCTTAAGGACCAGGTCCCCGGAATCCGGACAGCCTTCTACTGGAACTGGAAGCAGCTGATCAACCCGTACAACCAGAAATACTTCGACGACAAGCTATTCGCCGAAAAAGACGCCTGCCCGCCCTTGTACGACCGGGCCATGGAGTTCATCGGCACGCACCGGGACGAGCCCACGTTCGTATTCCTGTATACCGTCCATACCGACCATGCCGGCCATAAATATTCCTGGATGTCTCCGGAATATATCCGTGCCATCGAGGAAGGCGACGAGCAGGTCGGACGGATGGTCGATTTCCTCAAACGGGAAGGCCTCTATGACGAGACGCACATCTTCTTCATCACGGACCACGGCGGGATCGGCAAGGGACACGGCGGCATCAGTACGGAAGAGATGATCGTACCGTGGGGACTGCGGGGACCCGGTATCAAGAAGGGCTTCACCATCACGGAAGCCAACAATACCGTCAACACAGCCTCCACTGTCCTGCATTTGTTCGGTGCAGAGCAGCCGCTGTGCTGGACCGGTGAAGTTCCAATGTCGATTTTCCTATAAACTGCCGGAAAGAGGCGGGAAAGCTTTTCCGGGGCCGCTATTCTTCTTTCAGCGGGACCCAGACTTTCATTTTGCCGGGCTCACGGTTGTCCCACGCATAATACGGGATATACGTGAGCACCCGGTCGCCGACATGCGCCGTCAGCCCGACGATGCCGCCCAGTTTCTCCCGCTCGAAGGCGGCGTCGAACGTCGCGTTCTCCGCAATCCGAAGACCGTCAAAGTCCTCCGTATTGTCCGCTTCTTCAATGCAGTACACCAGCGGTCCCCGCTGGACGGCCCGTTTGCCGACATCTTCCTTGACCCGCGGATCGGCGGCCACGACCTCGACCGGCATGTCAAAGTTCAATTCGACCACATCGCCGTCCGTCCACTTGCGGTCCACGACGGCATAGCCCTTCTCGACAATCGGCTGAACGGGCTCCTTGTTGACCGATAGCGTATAATTCTTGCACCAGGCCGGTATGCGCAGCCGGATTTGCGTCTGCAGCGAGCCTTTCAGGCCGACCTTCAACGCAACGGCTCCCTCCCAGGGATAATTCGTCTCCTGTGTCAGCGTCACCGCCTTTCTGCCGACTTTCACATTCGCCGTGTTGCCCATGTACAGGTTCACCCACAGGCCCTCTTTCGAAACGCCATAGATATAATTGCCGATCGAAGGCAGGAAGCGGCAGATCTGGCTCGGGCAGCAGGCGCAGCCGTACCATGCCTGCCGATGGTGATTGCCAAGAGACTCCAATGGATTCACATAGAAGAACTTATCACCCTTCAGGGAAATCCCGGCCAGCGCGCCGTTGTACAGCGAACGTTCCATGACATCCGCATACTTGGAGTCACCCGTGAACTGGTTCATGCGCCAGTTCCACAGCACCATGCCCACGGACGCGCAGGTCTCGCAATACGCCTCCAGGTTCGGGAGGTCGTAGTCTTCCGTGAAGCCCTCGTTGTGCTTGGACTGGCCGATTCCGCCCGTGATGTACATGTTCCGCAACACCACATCGTCCCAGAGCCGGTTCAACGCATCGATATATCCCTGATCGCCCGTATACGCTGCCACATCCGACATGCCGCAGTACAGGTACATCGCACGGACGGCATGACCGGCAATCTCAGACATCTCACGGACCGGTTTGTCATCCTGATAATAGATTGGATTCCATTTCTTTCCACTTTTCCCAAAGGATCCGTACCCGTGCCCGCGCTGGTCCAGGAGCCATTCCGCAAAATCCAGATACTTCTTCTCGCCGGTCGTCTCGTACAGTTTCACCAGCGCCAGCTCGATCTCCTCGTGGCCCGGAACCCAGTGCCGTTTGTCCGGTCCGAAGACGGTCATCATGTGGTCCGCCATCCGGATGCAGACATCCAGCAATTTGCGCTTGCCCGTCACATTATAATAGGCGACCCCCGCCTCGATCATGTGACCCGCACAATACATCTCATGCTTGTCCATGTTGTCCCAGCGGTTCTCCAGGCCCGTCAGGGTATAGAATGTATTGATGTAGCCGTCCTCCTGCTGCGCCGCGGCGAACTTGTCAATCCACTCGTCGCACTTGGCCTCCAGCACGGGATCCGGATGGTTCTGCAGGGAATAAGCCATCCCCTCCAGCGCCTTGTACACATCCGAATCGTCGAAGAAAATGCCCGAATGCTTGCCTTCTCCTTTGGCCGCGTTCTCAAAATTCCGGATACGACCCGTCTGATTCTCAATCTGATCGATGCAGACCGCAAGGGTAACATCCTTGTGGCTGTCCAGGCGCGGGGTCCAGAAACCGTCCTGGATTACGACATCGGAGAATTTGACCGGGGTGATCGGTTTCAGGTTCGCAGATTCTTTCTTCCCGCCACAAGAAGACAAAACCAAGACGGCCGCCAGGGCCAAAAAACGAAGCAACTGTTTCATAACGCTGATATTTGCCCGAATTTACCATAATTTTCCCGGAAGACAAAAAGAGGAGGCCCGCCTTTCCCGTTTTTTTCATGAAAAACGTATATTTGTTTTTATGAAGCATGTTTTGACTTTGATTTTGGCTGCCACCCTGCTGCAAGGGGGTGCTGCCGCCCAGTACCGCATCAGCGTCGATCCCGGAAGGATTATCAACCACATCAGCCCGCTTTTGTACGGCTCCGGCATGGAAGACGTCAACCATGAAGTCTACGGCGGCATTTACAACCAGCGGATCTTCGGCGAAAGTTTCGAAGAAGGCGCGCCGACTGTGCGCATTGCCGGATTCACCGCCTATGACACCCGTTGGCATGGTGTCGGCGATTATGTGTATCCGATGGTCAACAATGCCTCCGCCAAGCTGATTTGCGACACCCCGGAGAACGGCACCGGGACCCTGGCCGTAGACCTGCGGTTCGAAAGCATCCGCCCGGGAAGCGCCGGCGTGTACCTGCATGCCTCTGCACCCGGAGAAGGGACCGACCAGATCAACGGCTATGAATTCGGCCTGTCCGCTGGCGGAAAGAAATTCACCCTGTGGAAAGTACAAGGCGCCCGCAAAGAACTCGGTTCCGTGAACATCGACTTTTCTCCCTGGGACTGGCACAGGCTGTCCATCCAATTCAGGGAGAGCGAGTTCCTGGTCCGGCTGGACGGTCGGATCATTTTTGCCGCCACGGATGCGGAACGCCCGTTCGTCCGGGGACTGCTGGGTTTGCGCACCCGCAATGCAGACGCGTCATTCCGCAATCTGACCCTGCAGGACAACACCGGAGAACATGCCCTGCCCCTGAAGAGGATCTGTGACGCACAGGTCAGTGCCATGTGGCGGCCGTATACCGATGCCAAGGCCTCCGGTTATTCTTTCTCCCTGGACCGGGAAGATGCGTTTAACGGAAAGCAGTCCCAAGTCGTGGAAAACCGGGGCGCCGGGAGGGTCGGTGTCACGAACATGAGCCTGAATCACTGGGGCATCGGTTTGAAGAAAGGCCAGGTTTTCCAGGGCTCTTTCTATGCCAAAGGGACGGCCGGGAAAGTCTGGGTGGCCCTCCAGAGCGAAGACGGGTCCCGGGAATACGGACGCACCCGCATCGGCGCGGTTTCGGGCGACTGGAAAGCGTATACCTTTACCCTCAAGTCCGCACAGGATGACCCGAAAGCCCGGTTCGCCATTTTCATGGAAGGAAAGGGGCGGATCCACCTCGACCAGGTAACCCTGACGGGAACCGGAAGTGACTTATACAAAGGGTATCCGCTGCGGGCGGACATTGCCCGTGCACTGGTGGACGAAGGCCTGACCTTCCTGCGGTATGGCGGTTCCATGACGAATTCCCCCGAATTCAGTTTCCGCAACATGACGGGCCCCCGTCCGTTGCGCCAGCCTTATCGCGGCCAGTGGTACCACTTCTCCACCAACGGGTTCGGCATCGTGGAGTTCCTGCAACTGGCCGAAGCATGCGGCTTCGAACCCTCTTTCGCCGTCCAAGTTGAAGAAGATCCGGCGACGATGCGTTTCATGGTGGAATACCTGAAAGGCTCCGCAGAGACGCCGGGCGGACGGCAGCGCGTCGCCGACGGCCATCCGGAACCCTACCGGATCCGCTATATCGAGATTGGCAACGAGGAATGCATTTTCTGGAAGTCGGAAGAGGCTTATGCCCATTATATCGAACGGTTCAACTTGCTGGCCGACGCCATGCTGGCCGTGGCCCCGAGTCTGGAGCTGGTCTGCGCCGCCTGGTGGCGACCCGACCAGAAAGCGTGGATGGAAAAGGTGTTCCGGGGAGTGGAGGGCAAAGCGGCTTACTGGGACCTGCACACGACAACCGATTCGTTTGCAGGTGCGCAGCGCGTGGACGGGACCCTCGCCCAGATGAAGGCCTGGTTCCGGGAATGGAATCCGGGAACGAACATGAAAATCGCGGTCTTTGAAGAAAACGGGGCCACCCACAACGTACAACGCATGCTGGGGCATGTCATCAATCAGAATGCGGTCCGGCGCCACGGCGATTTCGTCCTGACTTCCTGCGCCGCCAACGCCCTCGAACCCTACCGGCAGAACGACAATGGCTGGAACCAGGGACAGGTCTTCTTCACCCCGACGCAGGTGTGGGGAATGCCGCCGTTCCACGCGCAGCAGATGGCTTCCGCCCATCACCAGTCCAATCTGGTGGAGAGCAAGGCTGATGGAGGACTGGACGTTACGGCGACCGTCAGCGACGACGGCTCCTGTGTCGTGCTCCACATCGCGAACATATCCGGCAAAGGGGCGCCTTTGAAATTGGAAGTCAGCGGCTTTGATGCCCCTTCCTCCATCCGGGAAATTTCCCTCAGCGGGGCATTGACGGACGTCAACTCTCCCGAGGAGCCGCGCAAGATCGCCCCGGTGGAACGGAGGGTTTCCAAGCTGGAAGACCTGTATATCAAGCCGCATTCCTATACCCTCATCGAACTGCGGCCGTAAACGCGGAAGCTGAATCCGTTATTTTTTGATGACCAGCGTCTTCCCGGTATCCTCCAGCGGCAGGATGACGGGATGGCTGTGTCCGGAATTCGGCTGGTGGAACACCAGGTTGAGCGAACCGTCGAAATCTTTGAAGACCATCGGATGCCCGCCGCCCTCCTCGAAAATCGGCGCATCGTCGCAGGTCCACGGGCCGGCCAGCCGGCCGGAGACCGAACGGGAGATGGCAACGCTATATTTCCCGTTCTTGAAAGAAGACCATAGCATCAGAAGAACGCCACCCCGGGTCTTGTACAGGAAATTGCCGTCGGAAACAAAGGCGCCCTGTTTCCGGCCGTCTGTTCCCGTCCACTCGCGGATTTTTGTCGTCCAGGCCGCTTCAGAAGCCGAAAACAGTTTGACCGGCTCACCGGCAGCTGCGGACAGGTCCGCTTTCAACGGCATGACCTCGAACGTCCCGTCCACCACCTGCACCCATTCATGGCAGAAGACCATATAGGGCTTCCCGTCTTCCACCCAAAGTGTCCCGTCGAGGGCCATGAATTCCCTGGGCGTCGTCAGTTCCTTCCCCAGCGGCAGGAAAGGACCCGCCGGAGAATCCGCCCGGAAAATCTGTGTGCCCCGATAGGTAAACGCCGGCCAGCCCGGAACAGTTTCCGCCCACTGCCTGTCAGTATTCAGGGTAGCGAACAGGTACCAAGCCCCTTTGTAGGCATGGACTTCCGGCGCCCAGACCTTTCCAGTGATAAAATTATCCTTCGGCACAGTAAAGACCCGCTCCGGTCCGGTCCAGGTCTTCAGGTCCTTGCTGGTAAAGGCCTCCACGCCTCCCAGACCTTCCGGCGTCGACGCGCTCCGGTAGAGATAATAGGTTTTCGACTTCCGGTCCGCAACGATAAACGGATCCCGGCAATAGATACTGTCCAGCGGAACACCCGCCGCATCAGCGGAAGGCGCCTCGCCATGGCTGCGGCAGGAAAAAGCCAGGGACAGAACAGCCAAAAGAATCAAAGAAATGCGTTTCATGCCCAAATATACCGAATTTTTGGCGAAGTTTGTGCAAGGGTTTGGACCCCGGTGGGTTTCATCCCATGAAAAACTTGAATGATATGCAGATCAAACACACTTTGATTGCCCTGCTGGGCAGTTTGCTGCTGGCTTCCTGCGACTGGGGAAGCTATGATGACCTTCCCGTCGACGACCGGCAGACCTTCGATGTCATTGTGACCATCAAGCAAGACGCCGACGGCCAGACATATTTCCAGGTGAACGACTCCACTGTCGCCTATCCGGAAACGCCCTATCCCTTTGAAAACGAAGTCCGTGCCATGGGGATGATGAACATCCGGCCGACCGGGAAGAAAGGCCTGTGCAGCTGTAATGTCCATTGGCTGGAACCGCTCGACAAAGGGACTGTCATCCAGGACCACGACGGGATCGCCCAGGAAGGAATCGACCCGGTCAACTCCTGGATGACCTGCGTAGAAGACGGTTACCTGACCGTTCACTACAAGACCTGGTGGGCTTTGGCGCCCCTGCACCATGAGCTCTATCTGGTAACCGGAGCCAACCCGGAAGATCCCTACGAAGTCGAACTCCGGCATGACGCACACAAGGATCAGCACGATGTCTATGCGGACGGCATTGTATATTTCGATCTTTCCACGCTCCCGGACACCGGGGACGAAACCCGGAAGCTGACCCTGACCTGGCGGTCAACCCAAGGCGAAATGAAGAAGGCGACCTTTGACTACAAGACCAGAAAATAGTCTGACAGAGAAAGAGTTGGTCGAACTCATCAGGAAGAAGGATACCCGGGCGGAAGGAGCGTTTTACGACCGCTATGCCGGGTATCTGACCGCCGTGTGCTCCCGTTACATCACGGGACGGGAGTCCGCCAGGGATGTCCTGCAGGATGCGTTCGTCAAGATTTTCTCGCAATGGAACCGGTTCGAATACCGGGGCGAAGGCTCGCTGAAAGCCTGGACAGCCCGGATTGTCGCCAACACGGCCATCAAGGCACTCCGCCATGAGGGGAAGCTGGTCCATCCGGAGCGATTCCCGGAAACCGCGACGGAACCGGAAGAGGACCCGCCGGCTGCGGAAATCCCGCCGGAGGTGCTTCAGGAAATGATCCGGAAACTACCACCGGGCTACCGGACGGTCTTCAACCTGTATGTATTCGAAGACTACAAGCACAAGGAAATCGCCCGCCTGCTCGGAATCGGAGAAAGCTCCTCCGCCTCGCAGCTATCCAGAGCCAAATCCCTGCTGGCCAAAGAAATCAAGGAATATCAAAAGAAACATGCGCATGACTGACGAACAATGGAAATATGACCTCCGCACCCGGATGGAGGGCTACTCGGAAGAGGAGCCCCGGGGGCTTCGCGAGGCCGTTGCCGCCGCTCAGGCACAAGCCCTTCGCAGACGGCGCATGCTGAGGGGATGGACCTTTGCCCTACCGGTCGCCGCCGCTCTGGCCGCTGCGGCTTTCCTGTGGCGCCCGGCTGCTCCGGAGCAACCGCTGACGGCATCGGAAACGATCCCTGAAGAAAGACCTGTCCCGACGGAGAATCCGGAAATCCAACCGCCGGAAAGACTCGCTCTCGCCCAACCGGCGCCGGTTGCCGTACGGGACAAAGCGGACGGCACACGCGTGCCTGTCACCCCAAAAACGGAAGAGCCCACCGGCGGACCGATGGAAAAACAGGCCGGTACACCGGTGGAAGAACAGGCCGCCCGGCCCGAAGGAGATGCCGCCGCGGCAGCATCCCCTTCTGCCACTCCGGAACCGCAGGCAACCGGCCCGGAGAATCCGCCCGAAAAACCCGACGCCCCCATTGACTGGGGAGAAGAGCCCGGGAAACAGCGCAACCGCCCCACCGTCAGTCTCTCGCTGGCCGCTGGGATGGCGCCCGGACAAGTCTCCCTATCCGAAGGAACGGGATACGGCATGTACGATGCGGCTCCGCTGATGGCCGATGGCGGTTCAAAGTTCTACGCCGGTGCCAGTATGCTGACCCGGAACAAACCGGCCACGAGCGACCGGAAATACCGGCAGACCGCCCGTTTCGCCATAATGGCCAACGTTGGGGTTACCGGGCACTGGTCCTTCGAAACCGGCCTCATTTTGACGCAGATGCATGCGGACAACGACACGCAGAACGGGATCATCCGCATGGAATCCGCCTCCGAACGCACGTACCTCGGCATTCCACTTTGGGCCCGGTATGATTTCCTGCGGTGGAACGTTCTGGACTTGTACGCCAGCGCGGGACCCATGTTTGAATTCTGTACCCGGACAAACGGACAGAATAGCCTGTATGCCAACGAGATGCTCCTGCAGCAAGACCGGACGGAATCCGACATGCGCGACCGCTTGTGGTCGCTTCATCTGGGGACCGGCATCCAAGTGCGTTTCCTGCGGCACAGCGCCCTGTTCGCCCAGCCGGGCCTGTCCTACCACTTCTGCCGCGAAGACGCCCCTGCATCGTACTACACAGAGCATCCGCTCTCCTTCAACCTGACCTTCGGCTACCGCTTCCGCTTCCCGGGCGGACGGTAATCCGTCAAAGAATCGGAAAAAATTCATATCTTTACGATGTAAATATTTTACCATGCGCATCGTATCCACACTCCTCCGGAAACTGTTCCCCGCCCTGTGCGGGGTGCTGTTCTGCAGCCTGGGATTCGCCCAGGGTTACCGTGCCGTCCAGTCTTTCCCGGGCGTTATCGCCAACCAGGGCGTCGCCGTGGATGACCAGTATTTCTACGGCATCAGCAACGCCCAAATCACAAAATACGCCAAAAACGGGGATTCCCTGGCGACATGGAAGGAAAAAGATCCCCAGCTGATCCGGCACTTTGACGGAGGCATTGTCGTAGACGGCCTGCTCTACTGCTCGCACTCCAACTTCCCCGAAATCCCCATGGCCAGTTCCATCGAGATTTTCGATCCGGAAAAGATGGAACACGTCGGGACAGTCAGTTTCGGAATCGAGTATGGCTCATGCACTTGGATCGTCCCCGGAGAGGATTGCTGGTATGTTTGCTTCGCCCATTATGACACGAACGGGGAGAAAGCCGCAGGCGAAGTCATCCGCGATGCCTCCTGGACGCAGATCATCCAATACGACAAGCAATGGAACCGGCTCCAGGGCTGGATCCTCCCCAAAGAACTCATCGAAGAAATCCGCCCCATGAGCCTTTCCGGCGGCCTTTTTGTGGACGGAAAGTTCTACTGTACCGGACATGATGCCCAGAAGTTGTTCATCCTCGAATTCCCGCCCTACGGCATGCGGCTCCGCTGGACGGGATCCATCGACATTCCCTTCAAGGGACAAGGCATTGCCCTGGACAGCGACGGCTTCCTCTGGGGGATCGACCGGAAAACCAAACAAATTATCAAAGCAGCGGCCCGGACGGGAGGAATCCCCCGCTGACCGCTACGCATCCATCGGATACCGGACGCCCCAATGCGCCCGGAGGGCATCCATCTGCCGCATGACCGCCAGGATTTCGGCATGGGGCATGAAGGGGGTTTCCACCCATCCCTTCTCCATGGCTTCCTTACAAGCAAGTACCTGATATTCATACCCGGTAAGCTGATCCTTCGGGGCATGGTATTCCGCCGTCAGACGGTAATCCCGATAGATGCGCAGGGCGGAGGGCGAATTGACATTCTCCACCACGATGAATCCTTCGTCGCAGGATACCACTCCTTCGCGGTTGCAACGGGTCAGGGCACTGGAAACGAGGGTCGCCACCTTTCCGTCCCGATAGCGGAACATCATCGAATCATACAGGTCCACGCCGGTTTCCCCCAGGATGCAGGAAGATTCCGTCTGCACAATGTCGCCGCCGAAGCACAGGCGGAGGAAGTTGAGGCAATAGACCCCCAGGTCGAGCAACACGCCCCCGCAAAGCTCGGGACGGAGGATCCGTTCTTTCGTATCGATGGGATAGCACAGGCTCGCCTGCAGTTGGCGGGGACGGCCGAGCTGCCCGCTGTCCAGAATCTCCCGGAGTTGAAGGGAAAGCGGCATGTAGCGGGGCTTGATGGCTTCGGTGACAAAGACGCCGCGCTCCCGTGAGAGGGCAAGCAACGCTTCCGCTTCCCGCGCGTTCGCCATGAATGCTTTTTCGCACAACACGGCTTTCCCCGCCTCCACGGCCATCCGGGCCGGCGCATAATGGTGGGAATGGGGTGTGGCGATATAGACCAGATTGACCTGCGGATCGGCCATCATGTCTTCATAACTGCCATACGCTTTCGGTATCCCCCATTTCTGCGCAAAGGCCTGCGCTTTTTCCAGGCTGCGGGAGGAAATGGCATACAGCACGATTTCCGGATGGTTCATTTTGACAAGGGTGTCCGCCATTTTCGCGGCGATGTGGCCTGCGCCGACAATTCCGAATTTGATGATCATAGTTTTTTACTTTTTCCCCGGAAACGAAGTTATCCATTTCCGGCGACATTCCCAAAAGAGAGCGGCAGAACGGACGGCCATCCGATTTTTTTTCTATATTTGTAGGAAACCACATATTATTCAACCATGCGACATTTTTTCCTGCTCCTTTGCACCGTTCTGCTCCTTCCCCTGTCCCTGACGGGATGCAAGGACAAATACGTATTCCAACTCGATGAACACATCGGAATCTGCGGGACCTCCTGGGCCGAAGCCGCCCGGACATGCGGATTGGATTATCTGGAGGCCAATGTCACCTCCTTCCTGATTCCGGAAAAGAGCGAAGAAGAATTTGCCGCGAAACGGGAAACCGCCGCTTCCATCCAGCCGCCCATTTACTCTGCCAACGGGTTTTTCCCGGGATCCCTGAAACTCGTCGGACCGGACGCTGACCTGGAGCGGGCGATCCGCTATTCCGAGACCGCCATCCGCCGGGCTTCCGAACTGGGAATCAAGGTGCTGGTCCTGGGCAGCGGCGGCGCACGCCGGATTCCGGATGGTTTTCCCGAGGAAAAAGCGAAAGAACAATTCCTTACGCTCTTGAAGGGGATGGCCCCCGCGGCCGAGAAATATGATGTCCGGATCGGCATCGAACCCCTGCAG